>JAGGVB010000001.1 GCA_021158245.1 bacterium
CCCTGCTCTCCTGCACGTGCAGCTTCAATTGCAGCATTTAAGGCAAGAAGATTGGTCTGATCAGCAATGTCATTTATTACTTCTATAATATCCCCAATCTGGCCGGCACGGCCGGAAAGTGATTCAACAATGTTATCGGTTCTCTGTGCTGAAACGACAATATTTTCAATTCCCTTCTTTACTTCCTGCATTGCTTCACTGCCTTCGATTGCTTTATCCTTTGCCCTTTTAGAAATTTCTGCAGTTTTACTTGCATTTTTTGAATTTTCAAGGATCGCTGCTGTCATCTCCTGGACACTTGCAGCAACCTCATTTGTCTGATTACGCTGCTCTTCAGCTCCGGCAGCTATTATTGATGTAGTTGTTTTAATAGCATTTGCACCCGCAGCGACTTCATTAGTATTATTCTTAACCTGTCCGATAATTCCATGAATTGTATCAATAAAAATATCAAATTCTTTAGTCAATGCGCCAATCTCATCATCTCTGTTTATATCAAGCCTCTTGGTTAAATCGCCTTCTCCACTCGAAATAATTTTCAATATTTCATTTACCTTCTGTATTGGGCTGATAATGATATTAGACAGATAAAAACCTATAACAAACCCGAAAACAAGGATAATAAGGCTTATCAATAAAGCAGCATCTTTATTATTCTTTATAAGTCTTTGAATATCCTTGATTGAAAAAGCCATTTTCAGGCTGCCCAGTTTTTTTCCATCCTGAACTATATCATTTTCAACCTTAATTTCATTATACCCCGGTTGCCATTTCATCTCTGAATTATAACTCTTTCCATTTTCCGATACGAACCTGGTTCCTGACGATGAAACCACTTCTATTGTAATTAGATCTTCTCTATTCTTTACTCCGCTGATAGCATTATTAACAAGGTCTGTATCTTCAAATTGCATTCCGGTAACTAGCCCCTGACTTAAAACTTCAGCAAGCCTGTTCAGCTCATCATTTCTTGATTGCAGAGCCTGCCTGCTCTGCTGAGAGGGAAAATACGTTAAAACAAATATACCTACAACAACTCCGATTAAGACAAGCGTGCTGACAATTTTTGTGCGCAGATTAAACTTTATTTTTGGCAAATTCATTGATAACCTCCTGATAATAACTACTCCTGAAAAATTACTTAATTACCTGAGTAACCCCTGCAAGCTGAAGTTTTTCTTGTGTTATGCTGCTCTGCAGCTCTGCATACTGTTTAAAATTTACAACTACGTTAAGTTTACTGTCTTCTCCTCTAATAAGACCCAGGAAAGCCCCAAGATCCGAATACAATTTTGAAGAAGTGATTACTGCAATATTCTTTTCAATACACTTTTTTAAAACATAAACAGCGCTTGATTTATTTAAAAGTACATCGGAAGAATATACAATAAGAACGTCTCCGTCTTTAAGCAGTCTTATATTCTTACCCAGCTCTATTGCAGATTCAATAGGAAAAATTTTTACAGTTATTTTGTTCTGCAGGGCAGCCCTGTTTATGGAAACCTTCTCTTTGTTAATTGTTTCCGAAGACATAAACATTGAAATTTCCTTGCAATCCGGCATCAATTTTTTAATAACATAGAAAAACTGTGAAGGGCTGGCATCTTTAGCATACAGGGTGAAAAACCCGGCCAATAATGAAATAAAAATTACTGATAAAATAACTCTGCGTTTCATGATAATTACTCCTATAATCTTTATTACTCCACCACTTAAGAATTTATGCAGCTGCCTCTGCGAACTTATCCATTTGTTCAGACGTAAACACCTTGTCAATATCAAGCAAAATAAGAAGCCTGTCTTCCAATTTCCCCACACCGTTGATATAAGCTGTCTCAACATTTGTTGAAAGATTAGGCGGCGGTTCTACAGTACCTGACGGCAGCCTTATTACTTCTGTTACTGAATCGACAAGAATTCCTATAACATTATCCTTTAATTCCAGTACAATAATTCTGCTGTCCTTGCCCGCATTCTTATTATTAAATCCGAATTTAGTCCTCATGTTAATAACCGGTATAACATTACCTCTAAGATTTATTACACCGAGAACATATTCCGGAGTTCTCGGTACTCTTGTTATTTCAGTAGTTCTGTTTATTTCCCTGACTTTCTGTATCTCTATTCCGAACTCTTCATCTCCGATCTTAAACCCTACAAGCTGTACAACCGCATCACTGTTATTTAACGATTCCGACTTTACCTTGTTTAAATCTTTTGAAATAGTATCACGGTTCTGAGACACCGTTTTTTTCGCTGAAGTAACCTTACTATTAATATTCCGGTTCTTTTCCCCTTCTTTTTGAGATGCTGCTGATTTAACAGGCTTTGGATCCGGCACTGTTTCATGCTCAGGCTTAACTTTTCTGATTTCTTCCTTTTTAGAAACCTTTTTTACCGGCTTTTTATCTTTCCTGCTTATAGCCTCAATACTCTTATTTACTGATTTCTTTTTATCTTCATTTTTCTCAGCAGTGATGTCTGCTCCTTTTAACGTTTTTACAGAAGGAATATACTTATCGCCTGCATCATCAGCGCTGAATGTCTGCAATTTTTTACGAGCCATTTTTTCTTATCTCCGAATTATTTTGTTCTTTCCAGAAATTCCGTTGTAATATTTTGAAAATCTTCTGCTCCATGAGAATAAGGTGCATGCTCAAATATCGTTTTGTGCTGGCTTGGAGCTTCTTCTATAGCAATATTTTTTCTTATAATCGTCTTAAAAACAATATCTTCCCATTTCTCCCTCACAGCCCGCTCTATCATCTTTGCCATTTTCGTACGGCTATCGTACATATTGAGAATAATTCCCATAAGTTTAATTTTTGAAAATTGAGCGATTTCGTCAGCTTTGCCAAGAATCTGATGTGCTCCTGTAATTGAATAAAAGGACATTGATACAGGAATTAGAAGGAGGTCACAGAAATACAGGGCCATTGTATTAACCAGAGTAATTGTAGGTGATAGATCACAGAATACATAATCATATCCTGAAAGATCTTTCAATCTTTCCTTCAGCACAGCTTCTCTGAATGTTTTGCCGGAAAGTGCAATCTCTGCATCAGCAAGGCGCTGCTTTCCCGAATTAATCAAATCAAGGTTCTGCCTGACAGATACAACATCTACTTCCCCATCCAGAAGGAGGTCTTTTAATGTATGGTCAGTACTTACATTAAATTGGTTTTGAAGATTTCCCTGAGCGTCACAATCAATGATCAGTACTTTTTTGCCAACAGCAGCGAGCCCTGCTGACAAATTAGTAACAAGTGTTGTTTTGCCTACTCCGCCTTTACTTGTGGCAACTGCAATCCGCTTCAGAAC
>JAGGVB010000002.1 GCA_021158245.1 bacterium
GAAGATTAAGTTGGTAGGAAAAGCTGTTTATTCCATAGAAGGCGGAGCTATGCTTGTCTGTCTTGAAAAAGAGCTTACAAAAGAGGTTATAAAAGCGATGGCGGAAAAACAGCCAGGCAGAGTTATATGCTTGGACCGGGGCTTTGCTAACAATGACCAGCTTAAAACCAACGCTGTGCAGATTATGAAGTCAAAAGGCGTTGATGATTTTAGAACGGTGTAGAAAATATAACGGAGCGAAAATATGCCATATATTATTTATTTAGATGAAACCGGAGATCATTCATTAGAGTTCATTGATAAAGTCAAGAGCTAAAGTAAACACACATAAAGGGAGCTTAAGTTATGAAATTAAAATTTGACCCAAATTTACAATTTCAAATCGATGCGGTAAACGCAATGACCGAAGTGTTTAACGGCAAGCCTTTATCAGAAGGTGATCTTGAAATAGGTTTTAAAAGGCTGGACTGGATTTTCCAGACTGAATTAGGGATAGGGAATAACCTTATCTTAGATAAACCTGCTTTGCTAAAGAATATACATTTAATCCAGGAGCATAATGACATTGAAAAGGTCTCTTCCTTTCAAGGTAGGCATTTTTCAATAGAAATGGAGACGGGTACCGGTAAAACCTATGTATATCTTCGTACTATTTTTGAGCTCTATAAAAAATACGGTTTTAAAAAATTTGTCATTGTTGTTCCCAGTGTTGCGATTAGAGAAGGTGTCTTAAAAAACCTCGATATTACTAAAGAGCATTTTCTGCATCTTTATAATAACGTTTCGTATGATTATTTTGTCTACGATTCAAAAAAAATTAATCAAGTGCGTCAGTTTGCTGCCAGTAATCACATTCAGATAATGGTGATAAATATCGATGCATTCAGGAAAACTTTAAAAGATAAAGATGAGGAAAAAAAGAGTAATATTATCCACAGAGAAAGCGATAAATTGTCAGGTAGAAAACCTATTGAGTTTATCCGGGCAACGCACCCGATAGCCATTATAGATGAGCCTCAAAGTGTTGATAATACCCCAAAGGCAAAAGAGGCTATTGAAACCTTAAATCCGCTTTGCACTATGCGTTATTCTGCTACGCATAGAAATCCTTATAATCTGCTTTATAAACTTGATCCTATTAAGGCCTATAATATGCGTTTGGTAAAACGAATTGAGGTTGCATCTGTTTTGAGTGAAGAATATTTTAATGAACCTTTTATTCGATTTAGAGCTGTTGATAATCAAAACGGAATCAGGGCTAAATTGTCTATACATGTGGATTCGTCAAGCGGTCCGAAACTTAAAAATGTGACAGTTAGATCAGGAGATGATTTATTTATCAAATCAAATGAGCGGGAAAACTATCGAAACGGTTATGTTATCAACGAAATTAATGCCGAACCGGGTAATGAATATATTTCATTTACCAACGGTATGACCCTCAGTTTAGGACAAAGTCAGGGTGGTTTAACTGATGACATTATGAAAGTTCAGGTTAGAAATGCTATACAAGAGCATTTGGAGAAGGAACTAAAGGTTAAAGACAAAGGAATTAAAGTTCTTTCGTTATTTTTTGTTGATAGAGTGGCGAATTACCGCTCTTATGATGAGCAAGGCAATCCTGTAAAAGGGAAAATAGCTTTGTGGTTTGAGGAATATTTTAATGAGTTAATCCAAAAACCGCGTTATAAGGATTTGCTAAAATTCCCACTTGAAAAGCTTCACGATGGTTATTTTGCTGTAGATAAAAAAGGTATTTTAAAGGATACTTCAGGCAGCACTCTGGCAGATGAAGATGTTTACAATAAGATTATGAAAAATAAGGAACAGTTACTGTCTTTAAATGAGCCACTACGTTTTATTTTTAGTCATTCTGCTTTACGAGAAGGGTGGGACAACCCCAATGTGTTTCAGATATGTACACTCAATGAAACAAAGTCGGAAATGAAAAAGAGACAGGAAATCGGGCGAGGACTCAGGTTGCCGGTTAACCAGCAAGGAGAGCGGATATTTGATGAAACAATTAATCGTCTTACCGTTATTGCCAATGAAAGCTATGAGGATTTTGCCAAAAAACTTCAGACTGAGATAGAGGAAGATTTTAATGTCCACTTTGGGGCTGTGAGTAAAAATGCCTTTGCAAAAATTATACAAGTTATTAATAATCAAGAAACGACATTAGGAGACGAAAAATCGCAAAAGATTTGGGAAGAATTAAAACAGCAGGGACATATTGATGAGAATGGCCAAATCCAGCCTAAATTTAATCCTTCGGATAAATATTTTGAAGTTAAGCTTAGCCCAGAATTTCAAGATGTAAAACACCAGGTTATTGATATCGTTCAAAGCTATCTGTTTTCTGAACATGTTGTTAATAGGAATAATAGAAAAACTTTGAAAATAAATAAAATGATATATCTTGATGATGAGTTTAGGAAGCTTTGGGATAAAATTAAACCCAAAACAACATATTCAGTGGAATATGACACGGATGTTTTAATTGAAAAAGCTTCAAAAGCCATAAGAGAAATGGACCGGATAGAAAAGATAAAAATTATCTACAGAAAAGCGGAAGTGGACATTCAAGAAAAGGGCATTGGAACTAAAGAATTAAGAGTTCAGGAAACTGCATCTTCTTGTTACGAGGATGAAGTGAATTTACCGGATATTCTTGCATATTTACAGAAAGAAACCGAGTTAACCAGAAATACAATAGTGCGAATATTGATAAATTCCGGTAGAATCGAAGAATTTCCTTTAAACCCCCAGAAGTTTATGGATTCAGTTGCTCGATTAATAAAAAATGAGCTTCATAAATTAATTGTGGATGGCATTAAATATGAGAAGATAGTCGGACAGGAATATGAGATGAGGTTATTTGAGGAAACGGAAATTGTAAGCTATTTAAACAATCTAATTGAAGTTAAAAAATCAGTATATGACGCCATTGAATACGATTCTGAAATTGAAAAGCGATTTGCCGAAAGCCTGGATATGCGCGATGACATAAAATTATTCGTAAAGCTTCCTTCATGGTTTAAGATTGACACACCTATAGGAACATATAATCCTGATTGGGCTATAGTTAAGCACGAAGATGATACGCTTTATCTTGTAAGAGAAACGAAGGGTATTAAAGATTTTGAAAAATTAAGAAATATTGAAGCAGATAAAATTAGATGTGCTAA
>JAGGVB010000003.1 GCA_021158245.1 bacterium
ATCTGATCCGCTACAGGCGGGCATCCGGGCATTCTGTAATCAATGTCAACAACCTGATCAAGAGTTCTTACATAAGAAAAAAGCTCTGGCAGGGATAAATCGCCGTTCTTTGTTTTAGTGAGGGATTTCGGCTCTGTTTTGCTTTTATTGTCATTTGAAGGAGCCTGATGATAAACGTAATCAATTATACCCTTCTTTGTGGTCAGGTTGCCAAGTCCCGGAATACAACCCTCTGCTGCACATGACCCGAATGCAACAAGGATTTTTGATTTTTTGCGGAGGAGCCTGGCCATATGCAGGTTTTCATCATTTCTGATTGCACCGTTAAACAGGCAGACATCAATTTCACCGTTTGCCATTTCCTCAACATCTTTGTATTTTGTATCCATAATACAGGGACAAAATACAATGTCTGCTGCCTTGTCAACCTCAATTATTTTTTCTCTGATATCAAGGAATGCAATTTCACAGCCTCCGCAGCTCGCTGCCCAGTAAACTGCTATTTTGGGTTTACTCATACAAATTCTCCCTGAGAAAGGATACAAAAATTCAAAACCAAATCAGGTCTCATAATTTTCCGACAGTTACGGTATTCCAAATCAACAAACAACAGAACAATCAATTATTAAACAAGGATATATCAGAATAATAAAAAAACCTGTTTCGTTATGGAATCAGGTTTTTTTAATACTCTGTTTGCATTGTCTGCGCGAGTCAAATAGCAGATGAAACTCAGGAAGAGATCGTGATGTTGAGCAGACTTGAACTACAAAAAAGAGTAGATTTTTATGGGAACTCATCAAGAGTCTCATCTATGCATCTCTTCTATATTTTGTAATGTCAATTCTTTCTGCTTTTACGAACGTAAATATTAACTCTGTTTCTGTCAATTTAATTTTATTTATAATATTCTTTAATTTTCCTTATAATTAATTATTTTAATAATCTCTTGACAATAAAGTTTTAATAAATTATCTTTGTTATGAAGGCGATAATACCCTTACTGTAAAACAGTCAGGCTTTGTTATAAAACATCGTTTTAATGAATTATCCATGTTCTTTACTTTTGTAATATAATCTTCCGGGATGAGCATTATTTCCATGTTTTTATTTTATTTAGATTTGTGTATTTTGCCAACAACTAAGTTTTCATAAAATCATAACTTTTGACAATAAAACTTATGTGAGGGGAATATGGAATTTCAGCAATTACGCGGGTTCTATTTCAGTGCAAAAATGGGCAGCCTGACAAAAGCAGCAGAAAAAATGTCAATTACACAGTCCGCTGTAAGCCAGCAGATCAAGGCCCTGGAATACGAGCTCGGAATAAAATTATTTAATCGCTACGGGCCTAAAAAGGAGCTTACTCCTGACGGCGAACTGTTTTTAAATCTTATTTCACCTCTCATTCAGGAAATTGATTCTTTGAAAATCACCTTTGAAGATGTGAAGGGCAGTCAGAAAGGCGTCTTGACTATTGCAGCTACGACATTTATGATAATGAGCCACCTTCCTGTAGTTATAAAAAAATTCAAGCAGCAGTACCCCTCTGTAAGATTTACCATACTTGAGAGAAGGTGGTGCGAAATTATAAATCTGGCAAACGCCGGAGAAATAGACTTTGGCATTACTCCAAACAGAGATTCGCACCCAAACCTGGACACATACAAACTTGACCCGATTGAACGTGTGCTTATTACACCGCCTGATCACCCGCTCGCAAAAATGGATAAAATAACTATTGAAGATATTGCCAGGCATCCGATTGTAACTTATGAAAAAGGGCTTATTACAAGAAAAGAATTCGATCAGGTTTTTAAAAACTACAATCTGGAGCCCGATGTTGTTATGGAAGCCACAAATGCAGAAACAATAAAAAGGTATGTTGAAATAGGAATAGGCATTGCAGTTATACCGCAAAGTGCACTTTCAACTTCACCAACCCACTTTGTAAAGGTAATACCAATAAGTGAATACTTCGGTACAAGCTGCTACTGTGTTGTTTTGAGAAAAGGTAAGCACGTAACGCAGTGGAGTAAGAATTTTCTGTATCTTTTAGATCCTAAATTTGAAGTAATTTTTTAAGGAGATTTATTATAAAAAATGAAGAGAACCGCATTAATTCTGCTATCTGTTATTGTACTGTTATTGCTTTCTGTATACAATTACAACAACCATCCATGGATCAGCATAGAAACATGTATAAAAAACCCTACCGCATTTGACGGTAAAATAGTTGAGAAATTCAGCGAACCTATGATCGGTAAGCTGTATAAAGACGGGTTTATACTGAAGCAGAAACAGGGCCGATCCATTCACGTTTATGCGGATACTTCAGGATTAAAGACAGGAGAGTATCTCGGACTCAAGGCCCGCTTTCACAAAGAGGGGTATCTTGAAGCAGTGTACATTAAGGTGTCAAAATACCGCAGATACAAGATATGGCTTTCAGTTATTCCCGTATTTTTTGTACTATTTTTTTTAATTCGTAATTTAAAATTTAATTGGAAAAAATTTTTATTTGAGATGAAAAACAATGCCTGACTTAATAACACATTCTATCTTCAACCATATTTTAGGAAGAGCCTATAATATCAAAAGAAATGTCAATCCGTTTTCAGGAATAGTTATATTTTTCTACCTCGGAACTATACTTCCTGATATTCTTACAAGGCCTTTTTATATCGTGTTCCCCCAAACACATGATTGGATAATTTTTCTGCACACGCCCGTTGCAATCATTTTTTTCTCAATTTTGTTAGTTCAGTTCCTTCAGGAGGGAATAAGAACCTCTGCATTTGTAAACCTTATTGCAGGTTCCTACCTTCACTTTCTTCTCGACTCATTACAGAAACAGGTGACAGGCAACAACTTCTGGCTCTTTCCATTCTCGTGGCACAACTTCGGATTCGGGCTGTTCTGGGCGAGTGATTACCTTCGGTTTCTGCCCTTATCACTTTTTATTCTGATTGTAGTTGAATTGATTATATTTTTAAATAACAGGAAATCAACATTATAATGGAACATATTAAGAACACAGAAGTTTATTTATTGATCTATCTCAGAAAACAAAGAATATTTATGTTTCCTGAATAGAATATTAACTTCGTGATATTGGAGAGAATGAAAGTTTGATATTTTTCAGCAACGGATACAATAGCAGCATTTAAATACCTGATCTCCCATACTGCCAAAACTTAATTATAAAAAGAGGAATAAAATGAAAACTTCAATTAAAAAAATTAACGCCATTGAAATTCTGGATTCCAGAGGAAATCCGACTGTAAGAACCTATGTAGAACTTGACAACGGGATTAGAGCATCAGCATCTGTGCCATCCGGAGCCAGCACAGGTGAAAATGAAGCTGTTGAGTTGAGAGATAATGATAAGGCAAGATATGGCGGAAAAGGCGTTTTAAAAGCAGTCAAGAATATAAAAGAAATTATTGAACCGGCTCTAATAGGCCTGGATGCTACTAATCAAATGCAGATTGACAAATTAATGATTAAATTAGATGGAACTGCTAACAAATCAAAATTGGGCGCAAATGCAATTCTTGGCGTTTCAATGGCTGTTGCAAGAGCAGCTTCGGAATCATTGGAATTGCCACTATTTCAATATCTCGGCGGTGTAAATTCCAAACGTATCCCTGTTCCGTGTATGAATATCTTAAATGGCGGAGAACATGCAGACAATAATGTAGATATTCAGGAATTCATGGCAGTACCAATAGGTGCACCTGCATTTCATGAAGGTTTGCGATATATTGCAGAAACATTCCACACACTGAAAGCAATATTAAAGTCTCGTGGATTAGCAACAAGTGTCGGAGATGAAGGAGGCTTCGCTCCTAATTTAAATAGTAATGAAGATGCCATGGAAATCATTATTGAAGCTATTGAAAAAGCAGGATATAAACCGGGTATTGATATTGCCATTGCATTGGATAGCGCTGCTAACTCTTTCTCATCTGATTTAAAAAATAATTATGATTTAAAATGGTCAGGCGAGGGGAAACTTAATAGTGATGAATTAATTTCATTCTGTGAAAAATGGGTCTCAAAGTATCCAATCGTTTTGTGGGAAGATCCCCTTGCAGAACAAGACTGGGATGGATTCAAGAAATTAACATCTATACTGGGTGATAAAATCGAAGTAGTTGGCGATGATATTTTTGTTACAAATACAAAATATATATCAAGGGGTATAAAAGAAGGAACTGCTAATTCATCTTTAATAAAGTTAAATCAAATTGGTACTGTTATTGAAAGTATAGATGCGGTAAGAATGTGCCACAATGCCGGATGGAGATACTTTATTTCACATCGATCAGGAGAAACAGCAGATTCTTTCCTTGCCGATTTTGCAGTTGCTATGGATGGCGGCCATCTGAAAACAGGCTCTGCAAGCAGGAGTGAAAGAATTGTTAAATATAACAGATTGCTCGAAATTGAAAATTACCTGGGTTCAGCAGCTGAATATTATTGGAAATAATTTTCTGTATTTGTCATGCCCATGAAAATGGGCATCCATAAGAGGGGTGGTAGAGGGTTAAACACACCCCGCCCCTGGATTCCCGCTAAAAACATGCGGGAATGACTCCCTGAAGAAGCGTTGCGACGAAAATTTTAGAGATGCCGGAAAAAACTCTAAATTTTGTCATTTCGATTATGCCGAAGGTATTTGTTTTAAAAAAAATTATAGAATGAAAGCGAATGTTCCTCTTTTAATTGCCACGTGCTTTAGCTCGTGGATAATTGTATTTCTGAACCAATGGGCTTCAGCCCAAATTTCCAGATGCCGGCAAATAAAATCTTTATCCTTTTTACTTTTTACTTTTTACTTTTTACTTTTTTTGTGGCCTGTTCGGGAGCCTTGTCATCAAATTTAACAGACACAATTTTTGAAACGCCCTTCTCTTCCATTGTAACACCGTAAAGCGTCTTAGCCACTTTCATTGTCATTCTGTTATGTGTCACAATTATAAATTGTGTCTTCTCTGCAAACTCTTTTAAGACCCGTGTAAACCTCTCTACATTTGCATCGTCAAGAGGTGCATCAATTTCATCAAGTATACAGAACGGGCTTGGCTTGACAAGATAAAGTGCAAAAAGAAGTGATATTGCAGTAAGCGCTCTCTCTCCTCCTGACAGAAGGCTTAAATCTCTTGAATGTTTTCCTGCAGGCCGGGCAACGATCTCTATCTGCGCTTCAAGCGGATCTTCACCCTCAGGAAGATGAAGATCTGCTTCGCCCTCCTGGAAAAACCTGCTGAAAGTGCTTCTAAAATGCTTTCTTACTTCTTCAAATACTTCCGTAAAACGCATTCTTGCCGTTTTATTTATCTTTGTAATTGTCTCCTGGAGTGTATCCTCCGCAGAAAGCAGGTCATCTCTCTGCTGAAGCAGAAAATCCAGACGCTCTTTCTGTTCGTCATACTCCGTAAGAGCCATAAGGTTCACAACTCCAAGCCCCTTCATCTTCCGCTTCAACTCCAGCACTTCTTCCTCTGACTGCCGAACATCCATCTCCGCCCTGGGGCTCATCTTTTCAATATCAGTTTCGTAACTCTCCAGCATACGCTCTTTTAAATTTTTCATATCACGGGACAAATCAGCAATTTTCAGTTCAAGGCCATGAATTTTTTCTGCAATCTGCTCCCTGCCTCTGCGAACTTCTCTTACCTCCCGCTCTTTCTGCCGCAAGTCCTGCTGAAGTTCCTGATATGCAGTATCCTTGTTTGTTAAAAGCTTATCCTTTTTATCTTTCTCTGCAAAATTCTCTTCAAGAGCCTTACTGTTTTCCTGCCCCTCTTTTACCAACCTGTCTATTTCAGATTCAGATTCGCCAATTTCGGAGAAGCGCTGTTCTATGGTAGATTCAATCTCTTCAATCAGGCCCTTTGATCTCTCAATATCATAATCAAGATTTCTTGCATCGCCCTTAAGCCGGACAAGTGCAAGATTAAGCTTATGAACTTCTTCCTCTTTTACGTGTTCTTCTTCTTCCAGCCTCTCAATATCAGATTGAATCCTCGCGGATTCATGATCTATCTTCTCTCTCTGATCTAAAAGTTTTTCTATCTCAGGCCTTATGTTTTCTATTTTTTCCTTGCTCTGTTCAATTTCTTTTAAAAGTTTCTGCCTCTCAACAGCATTGGACTTCAGCCCTTCTTCCGCCTTCTGAGATTCGAATTCAATCCTTGAATAATCATATTCGGTTTTTCGCAGTTTCTCTTTAATCTCTGATAGGTTCTTATCCGATTCAGCAATTAATTTCTTTGTTTCTTCAAGCTCATCTTCTTTTTTACCGATTGTATTCTTTAAACTGCCAACCTTTTTCTTAAGTGATTCAATCTCTTTCTCAAGCTCTTTAATTCTGCGGACTCTTCCCACAAGAGTACTGTCTTGTCCTGTTTTGTCGCCTGAATAAACGCCGCCCCAGCTTGTAATGAGCTCACCTTCAAGAGTTGCCGCCCTCATCCCTCTCATTACTGAACTCTCTATGGCAAGCCGTGCCGATTCCATATCCTCAACTATCAGAACATCCCCAAGCAGATGCTCAACAACAGGTTTAATCTCTTTATTGTACTTTATAAGTTCGTCAGCCCATCCAACAACTTTAACATCTTTATTTATTTTGGCTTTTGTGCGGGAAGAATCTGCAGATCCTGCTTTTTCAAGACAGATCATACTCACTCGGCCGCCGCGCCTCTGTTTCAGCTTGTCAATCGCTGTATAAGCATTTGAAAGCTTATCCACAAGCAGATATCCTGATGCCTCTCCAAGCGATGCTGCAATAGCCTGTCGATGCTCGGGTTCGGCATCAATCAGATCTGCCACAATACCGAAAAGCCCCGGCATATTCTGTTTGATAAGCCATTTTGAACCATCAGAAACACCTTCCTGATTATCAAGCATATTTTTATAAAAATTGAGCCTTCCCTCAACCAATTCCAGCCTGCTGCGCGTATCAAAAAAACTTTCTCTGGTTTTATCAATAGATTCTCTTAAAGTTTTCTCTTTCTCTTTTAACGCTTCGGAATGGTTCTGTATTTTTGCATGTTCTATATTTAAAACATCTATCGAAGCACGAAACTCCTTTGAGTCTGTTTCACTCTTTCTAATAATTTCTCTGTAAGTTTTATCCTCTTCTTCAAGCCTCTCCATGCGGCCCTGGCTGTTATCAATTCTGGTACGCATATTAGTCTCTGACGAGGTAAGGGAATTAACCTTTTCAAGGCACTCAATAACAGCCTTTTTCTTTTCATTCAGATTAAGGCGTTTCATATTAAGGCCCTGCATAAAAACTTCAAGCTCTTTTTTCTTATTCTCAAAAATTCTGTTACTGCTTGTTATCCTGACTTGAATGGCCTCACGGTCACGCCCTGTAACAACAAGATGATTTTCCTGATCCTCAAGTCTCTTTTTAAGATTTTCAATCTCTTTTGTATATCTTGTTATTCTTTCTTTAAGGGAACCCGTTCTCTCTTTTCCTACGCGTATATCACTCTCTCTTTTATGTATTTCTTCAACAAGGAGAGCAACATCTTCACGTATTTTCACAAGATCCCTTTCCTGCTCAGCAAGAGTCAGGCGGATAGTTTCAAGGTCTGCTTCTTCTTTTGTTATTTCGGTGCTGCTTCCGTCTTTCTGCTGATTTAATCCATTTAACTCTTTTTGAAGAGGTGCTATCTCCTCTTTAAGTTTGTTAAAAAGATAGACTGATGTATTTAGTTCAAGATCTCTTACAAGTTCCTGATATTCTTTGTATCTTCTGGCCCTGCCGACCTGGCGCTTTAATGAAGTTACACTGCGCTCCACCTCCCGGATTATGTCATTTACACGGAGAAGATCATTCTGAGTAGCATCCAGTTTTCGCATTGCTGCTTTTAATCTGTGTTTATACTTTGTAACACCTGCTGCTTCTTCCAGGAGCTTACGCCTGTCTTCTGCTCTTTCACTTAAAATATCTTCAATCATTTTAAGTTCAATAACAGAGTAAGCATCAGCGCCGACTCCCGTATCCATAATCAGATCATTCACATCCTTTAAGCGTACTCTGTTTTTATTTATGAGATATTCACTCTCTCCTGACCTGTAAAGACGCCTTGTAATTGTAACTTCCGAATAATCTATAGGCAAAACATGGTTAGAATTATCAAAAGTAAGGGAAACTTCAGCCATTCCAAGTGGTTTTGAAGATTGAGCCCCTCCGAAGATCACATTTTCCATTCTGTCCGTACGCAGAATTGAAGGCCGCTGCTCTCCCAATCCCCAGCGTATAGCATCAACAATATTGGTTTTACCGCAGCCGTTAGGCCCTACAACTGATGTGATTTTTCCGTCAAAACGTAAATCAATTTTTTTCGCAAATGATTTAAATCCGTTAACTGTCAACCTTGATAAGATCATATAGTATTATCTCTGCATCTTATTAAAAATTTCATTATCCAATTTATTCGGTATAATACAATAAAAATCCCCCTGAAATGGAAAGGAAATAAGGGGGATTAAATATTTGTTACGCTTTCCCTTACGGGAAAATATAAGCCTAAATCAAAATATTGTCAAGTAAAACCTTTAACTGTATTTATTATCTTGAGATTCAATATAGAATAATCAATGAATAAGGCTGATTTTCCTCGTCTGTGAAAAATCCCCTACAATTATTCTGCAGAGATAAATACCGCTGGATACAAAAAGGCCGTGTTCATCTGTCCCGTCCCACTCCACTTCATATAAGCCGTGCTGCTGCACACCCTTCTGAAGTGTTTTCACTCTTCTGCCCCGTATATCGTAAATTGCAATATTTACATCGAGGTCATAACTCAAATGGTATGGTATTTTTGTGCTTGGATTAAACGGATTAGGATAGTTCGGCATTAAGGAGAACGGTTTTTTTCTAACCTTGCTGAGCAGCACTACAGATTCATCCGAGAATGCACTTTCATTCCCGGCTCTGTCATATGCTGTAATTGAAAAATAGTAAACACCGGTATCAGGTAAAGATGTGATTGTATATTCTTTTACATTCCCCACGTCTTTATTATATGCATACATTCTGGATCTTGTACCATAGTAAATAACATAACCTGCAAGGTCATTTTCTTTATTGCTGTCCCATATAACTTTAACATCAGCAGCCGCTGCCGATTCCGGCAAAAACCGGAAAACCGACAGGATCACAATAAATAATATTAATTTTATATTTTTCACATTCATCATTCTTAAATTAATTTTAATAGCTTTACTGAATTCATATTTGCAAATTTCGTTCCCAAATATTTATCTCGTTGTTTTATCGAACCTTACGTCAAAGATTCCGAATACCCGGCCGGTCACTATCCGGTCATTAACAAACTGATGGGGTTATTATCAATCACCCTGCCGCATAATACAGGCAAAAATAAATTCAATTTCTTTAAGTTCCCGGCGTCTTTAATGTGAATAATTTCCTGAATATAATTGGCATCAACACTGCCGAAACTATTGTTTTTGCCATCAGTAAAAACAAAAAAAATATTGTTTCTATTCACAATAATTTTTTTTATCTTGACATTAGATTTGCAATAGTGTATATTCCCTGCCGTTTTACTTATTAAAAAGAAAAACGGGATAAAAGTACTATTGACAATTCAAGGCGGAAACTGTAAAATTTTTTCGGGAATTCCGGAAAATAAAGGGCATAGTTTCCACCGGCAAAGAACAAAAAAGAAACAGGTAATGATTTGCAGGTTAAACAATGATCACAGATTTTACAAAAATGAGAAACATAGGAATCAGCGCTCATATTGATTCCGGTAAAACCACGCTTACCGAAAGAATGCTCTTCTATACAAGAAAAATCCACGCTATTCATGAAGTGCACGGCAAAGACGGAGCAGGCGCTACCATGGACTCCATGGAGCTTGAAAAGGAACGCGGCATTACAATTGCATCAGCATCAACAAACGTTACATGGAAAAAACATTCAATTAATATTATTGATACTCCGGGGCATGTTGATTTTACAGTTGAAGTTGAAAGAGCTTTAAGAGTACTTGACGGCGCAATTCTCGTTCTCTGCGGTACAGGCGGAGTCCAATCCCAGTCTATCACGGTTGACAGGCAGATGACACGATATAATGTACCTCGTATCGCTTTTATAAATAAACTCGACAGGATGGGAGCTGATCCTGAAAAAGTAACCGAACAGTTAAGGGATAAATTAGGGCACAACTCTGTTATGATGCAGATTCCAATCGGCCTGGAAGCTGATTTTCAGGGAGTTGTTGATCTTGTCAGGATGAAGGCTCTGTATTTCGACGGCACGAACGGAGAAATAATTCGGGAAGAGGAGATTCCTTCCGATCTTGTTAAACATGCTCTTGAAAAAAGAGATGTAATGCTTGATAATGTTTCAATGTTCAGCGATGAGCTGGCAGAAGCATACCTTGAAGATAATGTCACAGAAGAAATAATTCACAAGGCAGTACGGAGTGCCACACTTAACCGTCAGATGATTCCTGTATTCATGGGAGCGGCATTTAAAAACAAAGGCGTTCAGCCGATACTTGATGCAGTTGTGCAATACCTTCCGGACCCGTCAGAAGTTAAGAACAAGGCACTTGACAGAGACAATGATGAAGCAGAAATCATACTTGATACTGATATTTCAAAACCTCTTGTTATGCTCGCATTCAAACTTGAGGATACAAGATACGGCCAGCTCACCTATGTAAGGATATATCAGGGGGCTGTGCATAAAGGGGATGAAATCACCAATACCAGAACTACCGACAGAGTAAGGGTAGGCAGGCTTATCAGAATGCACGCAAATGAAATGGAGGATATCACAGAGGCAGGTGCAGGTGATATTATTGCAATATTCGGTATTGATTGCGCCACAGGAGACACTTTTACCATGCATGGAATGAACTATGCAATGACTTCAATGCATGTTCCGGAGCCGGTTATATCTCTTTCTCTTAATCCAAAAGATAACAAATCAGCTGAAAACATGGCAAAAGCGCTGAACAGGTTTACTAAAGAAGACCCCACGTTTCAGACATTCGTTGACCCTGAAACAAAGGAATCAATAATACGGGGCATGGGCGAACTTCACCTTGATGTTTATATTGAACGTATGCGCAGGGAATACAGCGTTGATCTCGAAACAGGTGCACCTCAGGTTGCTTACAGAGAATCCATTTCCAAACCGGCCGATTTTGATTATACACATAAAAAACAGACAGGCGGCGCAGGCCAATACGGCCGAATTACAGGAAGGATTGAACCTCTGCGGGAGGAGGATTTCGTCTTTGAAAACAATGTAAAGGGAGGAAATATACCTTCCGAATACATCCCTTCATGCGAAAAAGGGTTTAAAGCATGTATGGAGAAAGGCGATTTGATAGGATTCCCAATTGTCGGGGTAAAAGCAATTCTAAAGGATGGTAATTACCACCCTGTTGACTCTTCTGATACTGCTTTTCATCACGCTGCAATAGGCGCATTCCGCCAGGCATATTACAAAGCAAAACCTGTTATACTGGAACCGATAATGCGCGTAGGAGTTGAGACCCCCTCAGAATTTCAGGGCACAGTACTAAGCACAATTAATCAACGCAGAGGTACAATTATCAGTGTCGGAGAAAATAACAATTTTACTGTAATTGAAGCTGAAGTACCATTAAAAGAGATGTTCGGCTATTCAACTGTACTCAGATCTTCTACTCAGGGCAAAGCTGAATTCACTATGGAATTTTCCAAATATGCTAAAGTTCCGGAGTCTATTGCAGAAGAGCTTAAAAAAGAGTACAGCGAAGCAGATAAAAGAAAATAGCTGATTAATAGAAATATAATTTGTAAAAATAAAGAAAATTTTATGCGGACAAACAAGATGTCTCATAAATTGTAATAAAAAAACGAGGCTTTGTAATGCTTAAACAAGAATTATTAAAACTCAGTCCTGTAAGGATTCTTGAGAAATCGATCAACGGAGGTCTTGGCAGAGGGAATATGGGTGTATTCACTGCGAGAAAAGGTGTCGGAAAAACCGCTGCCATGGTACACGTAGCTGTTGACAAATTATTACGTGACGAAAAAGTACTGCACATAAGTTTTTCCGATAATCCGCGGCACATTGAAACCTGGTATGAACAGGTATTTAATGAAATTGCCGATGCCTATCACATGGAAAATGTTCTGGACAACCATCAGCAGATCATACAAAACAGACTCATCGTACATTTTAAAAAGCAGGATTCTGATCTTGACCAGGTTAAAGATACAATTGGCAAATGTACACAGGGAGTACAATTTGAACCATCACTTGTAATAGTTGACGGTTTTTCATTTTACGATCATACAATGGATGACTTTAAGTTCTGGAAAGAATTATCAGAAAAACTGAACAGTGAAACATGGTTCTCCTCTACTCTGCACAGGCATAATCTAAAATTTGATGAAAACGGAATTCCAATACCGACAAGTCAGTTTAAGGACATCTTTTCTGTTATTATTATGCTGGAACCTGTTAACGGTTATGTAAGCCTTAAACTGTTGAAGGACCACGACAACACTGACCTTGAAAAATTAAAGCTGAAACTCAATCCGAAAACAATGCTTATTGCAAATCACAGAGTTTAAATAAAAGCCCTGTACTTAATAACAATAACATACAGGGCTTCCTCATATGGCGTATAAAACTTTTACTCTCCATAATCCAGAACATCTCATTTTTAAATTATCATACACAAATAAATTTAAAATTTCAATTTCTCTTTCCAAATCTCTTAAGTATGTCATATTGTCAATCCATTGTTTTACATTAAGTTATCCCATGTAGTCATCTCACATTTAAAATCGTAGCACAATCTGGCACAGTATTAGCGACTCCAATAATTGTTCGCTAACTTAAATTATTTAAGAGGTTTAAAATGGAAGAGCAGCTTACAAAAGTTGATAAAACAAAAAACCGCATCTACATCTATTTTGAAGGTACTCTGAATTTAGAGCGTGCATTAAAACTTCAGCAGTCTTATAAAGATGCAATAAGCATGTGCACTCCCGGCTTCGATGTTCTTACATATGCAGAAAACTACAAGCCCGGAGATGAAAAGGTTCAAAAAATTGTTGCTGCAATGACAAAAATGGCAGAAGATGCAGGAATTAGAAAAGTAGCCCGCATTGTAGGAACAAATCCTCTCGGTGGGATGCAGATAAATCGCCTTGCAAAGCAGAAAACAAAATACCCTTCACGCCATTTTGCAACCGAAAGAGAAGCATTGGAATACTTAGACAGTAAACTGGACGAATAAAACATATAACGCAGTATTGTAAACTTATATTCCTGATTCGGAATCAGGATAAATACTGCTTACATAAAAAAAAGACATATCCTTCTATACGTGCAGGATAATACTTATATTTTGACATTTGCACATTTTATTTGTATGAGATGAGTGTTAAAAATGCAAAAAAGAATTGACTTATAGTTCAATATGATATATATTTGGGCTGTACGAAAAATATATACCAGGAGAATATACCATGAAGACCATTTCGCTAAAAATTGATGATTCAATTTTCGGAGAAACCGAAAGCATTGTTTCTGTAATGCACAAACCACGCAATAGGTATATCAATGAGGCTATTGATCATTACAATAAATTGCAGAAACGAAAAATTATTGAAAATCAACTCAAAGCTGAGTCATTACTTGTAAAGGAAAATTCTATGTCTGTATTGAAAGAATTTGAGGGCATAGAAAATGAGTATTAAACAATTTGAAATTTGGATTGCTGATCTGAACCCGCAAATAGGAACTGAACCAGGAAAGACAAGGCCTGTATTAATAATCCAAACTAATTTGCTTAATAAGATTGATCATCCTTCAACAATTATTTGCCCTATTACAACACAAGTTAAAAAAGATTCCACCATTTTACGAGTTCATATACAGAAAGGTGTTGCCAATGTTTTGGAAAATTGCGACATAATGGTTGATCAAATTCGGGCTATTGACAACAAACGGCTTTTGAAAAAAGTCGGGAAATTACCAATAAATTTTATAAAACAACTTCAGGAAAATATCAAAACTGTCCTGGATTTAGAATAATATAATTTTGCATGATTTATGCACGTAGAGACGCACGGCCGTGCGTCTACCCCCTATCCAACCACCCACAACACCGCCAACAACACCACGCCCGCCCACAATCAAATCAACAATCAAAATTATTCCGCAAACCAAAATCAATATCATCATTTATTGCGGAATATAAATCCGTTATCAATTCACAAATTGACGATTATATTGATAAATCCAATTCGGATATTCCAAAATACAATCGAAATAATCATTTTTTTCGACCGAATTATCACGATCATATAATCCGAAATGTTAAAACACTCGGTAGTTTTTCCTTGACTTTCTAATATAATTTATTTACAATAGTAACGGTCTTTTCTTTAATATATTTTTTACTGCAGAATTCAACACACAAAGAGAAGCGTTTCATAGAGGGGAGAGGCAGACCGAATATTAATAATTTAATATGGGCTTTGCCTTGAAAGAACGAACTATTTATTCCGATTTTATATTTTCAGGCCGCTCTGCGGAGAGGGAATTGTGCGTTTTGATGGCCCGTCATGATAATGATGATTAACGATTGGAGGTCTGGAGTTAAATAAATCTAAAATCAAAAATCGGTGTTCGAAGGTATTATCCTGTAATCAGTCAATTGCTCCTGGTTTTGAAGAAAGAATTGTCTTATAAAAATGGCTGAATGAAGGAAATAAATTTTCCTTATATAAGAAAATTATTGAATTTTTCCTTTATTTAGACATGTTTTTCCTTATCATTGGACATATTGGGAAATGAGTATGTGGTAGATAGTAATATGTTATGTGTAAAAAAGTCTTGACAAATTGACAAAATATGATTACATTCCAACAAAAGAAGAATAATTATAGAGTGCAGTCCAATGAAAGAAAATATTATCTCAACATACCGAAGACTCTTAAATAGTACTAACTATCAGACTCATCGATATTTATTTAATACATTCAATACGAACAGTCGATTAACTGGTTTAGTTGGTCCTCGTGGCACAGGTAAAACCACCCTTCTTCTTCAATATATTAAAGAAAAAATCAAAAATAAAAAAGAATCTATTTACGTTTCATTGGACAATATTTATTTCACACAAGCCAAATTGATTAATTTTGTCGATGACCTGTATGAAATAACTGGTATTCGAAATTATTTTTTTGATGAAGTTCATAAATATCCTAACTGGGATCAGGAACTCAAAAATATTTATGATTCATATCCGAATATTAATATTGTATTCTCAGGCAGTTCCAGTATGGATTTGATAAAAGGAACTTATGACCTGTCACGAAGAGGAAAACTATTTAAATTGGGAGGAATGTCCTTTCGGGAATATCTTGAATTCCGATTAGGTGTAACTATAAAAAATTACACTTTCAATCAAATTTTATACAACCCGGAATCGATTATTGAAGAAATATCAGAAATCGAAAGATTAAAAGGACATTTCCTTGAATATTTAGATTCGGGTTATTATCCATTTTTATTTGAGGATGAAGAGAATTATTTTCAAAAAATTATGAATATTATTGATAAAACGATTTACGAAGATATTTCTAATTACTACAAATTAAAGACTGAAAATTTAATAAATTTCAGAAGAATTCTTTCATATCTGGCAACAATTCCTCCCGGAGAACTCAATCGAAATAATATTTCAAAACATATTGGTCTTGACAATAAAACAGTAGAAAATTATTTAAATATATTAAATGAAACAGGATTGGTGTGTTTAATTAAAGAAAACAAGTCGGGCAGTGGTTTGTTGAAAGCGACTGAAAAAATATATTTGGACAATTCCAATATTTATAAAGCAATAATAAATGAAATCGGATTTGAGTATAGAAAAGGCACCGTAAGAGAAATATTTTTCATAAAGATGCTGCAAAATTCAGGTGAAAAAGTCTATTATAGTAGAATTGGTGATTTCAATGTTCAGGGCTATAACTTTGAGATTGGTGGAAAAAGTAAGAAAAAAAAGCAAATTAAAGAAAGCTTACAGAATTCATATTTAGTAAAGGATGATATTGTTTTTCCAACAGAGAATGAAATTCCACTCTATTTATTTGGATTTTTGTATTAAAACACATAACAATGCAATTAAGTTGACCCGAAGGGCTCTGTTTGAAATTTAAATTTCTGTGCTTCGCATAAGGTTAGGCTGGCACCAAAATGAACCGGATAAAAACGCTGCCTGTCATTTTCAAATTTACATTCGGCCAACGGACGATGCGGGCGTTGATTAAAAGATTTTGCGTAAGGATTGGATTTTGCATTTAGTACAATATCTTAACCGGTATTCCGAATAGTCTCGGTTGTTTTTACCCGTGATCCAAGCGTTAACTGTATAAGACTATGAAATAAAATTTAAAGATCCGGCGGGAAATCAATTTTACGAATCTGTGCGATAATTTTATCAGCATCTTTTTTAGCAATAATTCTTAATACAAAGATAATGTTTTTTTCGATACCATAAAAAATACGATATGAATCACTATAGGTATCGGCACGCAGCCTGAAGCACGGGAATTTAAAACCTTTAATTTTTTTGATTTTATTTTTGAATTGAAAGGGTTCAGTTTCAAGAATGATTGTTTTATTGAGAATTTGTTTTTGAATTTGAACAGGAAGTTTTTTGAGTTCTTTGACAGCTCGTTTTGTGAATTCAATTCGAAAACTCATTAATCACTGCTCTCATCTAAGTCTTTCAACAGATCATGAATATTTGAGGTTTTCCCTGATTTGTATTCGGATTTAGCTGATTCGAATTCAGAGTTTACATCGATGTATTTTGCGAGAATAAAATCTTCCATATCTTCTTCCTGGAATTTCACCATCATTGCATAAGGATGACCGTTCCGTGTAATAATAATATCATCTTTTTCATTGGCAAGTTTGACATATTTTGAAGGAGAACGGCCTAATTCTTTAATATTTATAAATTGCATGTTTTTCTCCGAATTAAATTGTCAGTACAATTGTCAGTACAATATATACGTCTCGAATCTCGAAGTCAAGATCTTTTTGTTTACGATAAAAAATGACCTGGCAAATCAAAAAATGCATCAAAATCGAAACGTAACGAATCATGGTTGATTCACAGTTAATCCATGCATGAACACAGGAAAAACCAATGTAAAAAGTTTTAAAAGAAAAAATCCGACAGGAAAATAATGAATTTAAATGAAATAAATTGCCTTTTATCCCGGAATATTGTAATTTTATAGTATATTCCTTTCAATCGGATAAATAAAACGGGTATTATCATTTTACAGGCGGAAAAGCACTTTTTAAAGTAAATTCATAAATTCAAGATAAGAATCGTCAGGCCGTTATAAAACAAAAATTAAGGAGAGTGCAAAAATGAATCAAAGAGAGGAAATAATCAAAACTCTGAGAACATCTTACAATTTTTTATCCTCTGAATTCTCCGTAAAAAAAATTGCTGTTTTCGGAAGTGCTGCAAAAAATACGATGACCCCGGGTAGTGATATTGACATTGTGGTTGAATTCAATTCGCCAATAGGATTTCGTTTTAATCGGCTCGTAGAATATCTTGAAAACCTTCTCGGGCGTAAAGTTGATATTCTTACGAAAGACGGAATTAGCAATATAAGGGTAAAAAAAATTACTGAAAGCATAGAGAGGGACATGATCTATGTCTAAGCGTGAAGATACTATTATCCTTGAGAATATTCGAGGCGCAATAAATAGAATCTTGTTGTATTCTCGTGATCTTGGGTATGATGATTTTATAACGGATATGAAAACTCAGGATGCCATAGTAAGGAACATAGAGATTCTCGGAGAAGCCGTTAAATTGCTTTCAGAAGAAACAAAAATGAGATATCCGAATATTTCATGGAAAGATATTGCCGGAACAAGAGATAAATTGATTCATGATTATTTTGGAGTTAACATAGATGTAGTATGGAGTATCGTTAAAAATGATATTCCTCAGTTAAAAAAAGAAATAGAAAATACTGTCGGCTAACACATCGTTAAACATTATATTTTTCAGCTCCGCTATAAAATTCAGATGAACTCGGTCTACTTGCTGAAAAGCAAGAGAAAAATAAAAGATAATTTTGAATTTGTTTTTGGAAACAGTCCCCTTTAAGCTCAAGAAGCATGTACCTTTCCATGAAGTATCCGGACGCACATTGCCTGCTGCAGTCTCAGAGTCATTGCGGATGTGCTGCCCCGGCTGTTTAATCTCCCCTACCCTGGGTTTAACATGAAAACCGTTGGCCAAACTTTTTAAAAAAAATATTTCTCAGACAGGAAAATAATAAATTTAAATGAAATAAATTGCCTTTTATTCTATAATATTGTAATTTTATAATATATTCATTTCAATCGGATCAATGAAACGGGTATTATCATTTTGCAGGATGAAAACCACTTTTTCAGGCAAATTCCGGTTTATTAAGGTGAGAATAGTTGTCTTGTTTAAAAAAGTATTTACTTTTAAGTTTTCATGACGTATATTATAAGAAGTATACGCCAGGAGGAAAAAATGAATACGAAATTAACTTTAAGGCTTGACGAAGATGTCATAATAGGCATTAAAAACTACGCTGTTAAACACCGGCTTTCCGTGTCAAAACTAACAGAAAATATATTCCGAAAACTTCTAGACTCAACCCAAAATTATACACAAGATCTAACACCAATTGTCCAAAAGTATAAAGGAATTGTAACAAATAAAAAAATAAACGAAGATGACAATCTGATTGAATCATTAACAGAAAAGCATTCATGATATGGAAAAATTATATATTGACTGCAACATATTAATCGATTGGTTAACAGATCGGCCACCCTTTTCAATATACGCAAATAGATTATTGACATTAATTGAAAAGAAAATGATCAAAGGGATTGTTTCTCCACTAACTCTCTCAAATACATATTACATAATCCGGAAGCATACGAATAATAAAATTGCAAATGAATTTTTAAATGATGCAAAAAAACTTTTTGACATTTCGGACATTACGAAAGCATCTACTATTGCTGCAATCGAAAACAAATACAAAGACTTCGAAGACGATCTTCATTATTATACTGCTATTAAAAATAATTTAAATTACATAATTACAAGAAATAAGAAAGATTTTCTGCAAGATAAAATTCAAATAATGACCGCAGAAGAATACTTGTTATTGAACAAAAAGCAATCTAAATAAAGAATGCAAATTTAAAGAACTCTCAAAATTTAGATTTACATTTACATTGACCAAAATATAGTCAAAATTTAAAATCATAGCGTGAAATAACTGCTCTACAGATAGCAAAGTTACAAAATTGGAATGATTTTATTTATACACACATTTATAAAGGGCAGTGATTTTATCCACATCGTGCATAACACATACTCATCCTAAAAAGTCCCCGCTAAATCGGGGCAGGCAATGGTGAAAAAATACCCCTGCGCAAAAATATAGAAAATTTTCACAAACATTATTTAAAAACTTAAACCATGACTTTAAAAAGGCAGGAAACCGATGCACAAAGTTTGAAAAGAAAAAAGGGTTCCCAATAGGAATATAATAAATTTAAATGAAATAAATTGCCTTTTATCCCGGGATATTGTAATTTGGTATTATTATCATTTCAATCAGATAAATGAAACAGGTATTATCATTTTGCAGATGGAAAGGCGCTTCATCAAGTAAATTTTGGTTTATTTAAGATAAAAATCGTTATACTACAAGAAACCATATCGAAACATAAAAGATGATTGACTTTTACAATCGATAGCATTAACGTATTACGACACAAATAAAAAGGATAAAGGAAATGGAAGCTGTAAAAATTTCACCTAAGTTTCAAGTCGTGATACCTCGAAATGTGCGCGAAGCAATGAAGTTAATCCCTGGACAGAAAATACAAGTGATCCAGTATGAAGATAGAATTGAACTAATCCCTGAGAGGAAGATATCTGGAATAAAAAGATTTCTGACAAATTGCTGTTATTATACTGATTTTTCTTGGTGGTTTACTACAGGCATCTTGCTTTTACATCAACATGAAAATTAACACTATCAAGATCGAATTGGCAAAGACAGCTCCAAAAAAAATCCCGAAAGATAATTTAGGCCTTTTGAAAAATGAGCTCTCAAAGCATAAAGGTGAAAAAAATGGGATCGTATGTGAAAGAAGTGATTGCTGCTGCCCAGGATGATGATAAATTCTTTTTATGTGCCTTAGCTGGTGATGTAAAAATTATTGTAAGTAGGAATAAGCACTTGCTTGACGCTACCGGTTATCATAGAACTGAAGTCTTGAGGCCTTTCCCTGACCCGATTATGTGTTTAATCTAAAACACTTTGAGGAGGAAGTTAAATTATGAAATTTAAAGACTATAAAAAACCGGTGTTAAGTATTTTACTGATTATATGTTTTTTACTTCCATCAAAAGGGATTGGATCGGATTTAGATTCTACTATTGACAAAATAGTCAGAAAAATGGTTCAGTCTGTTCAGCAAAGCAGCTTAAACTCGGATACTGTCACAGCAGCCATTTTCCCTTTTCAATGCACTGAATCTCTATCCCGGAAAAAAGTTAATTTGGCGATGAGTGAACTTCTTACTCAAAAATTACTTAAAGAATCATTCTTTAAACTTGTTGAAAGGAACCAATTAGAGATTGTTCTCAGTGAGCAGAAATTGGGAATGACTGGAGCCATAGAGAGTGAAACTGCCGCAAAGGTAGGAAAAATTATAGGCGCCCAATTAGTAGCTTTGGGATCAGTGATCCAGATAGGAAAATCATATCAGATCAGTGTTAAACTAGTGGAGACTTCCACCTCAGAAATTATTGGAGCCGTTATTGCTGAAGTTCCGGTTAAAATATTTGATCAGGAAGCATCCCGTTATTTGATATTAGTACCAAAAAAACAGGCCATTGGCTTTTATCTTGAAGGTGTCTTGTTTACTGAAATTAAAGTGGATAATCAGCCCGCGCAAACTCAATGGGATGTCACTGTCACACCGACCAATGTGCAGCCGAAAAATTCTAACACTGTTGGTTTTGGCATTCGCTATTTCCCCTTCCGAAACTGGATGCTTGATCTGTATGTGATGAGTCTTGACTTAGGAGGCGGGGATAAGCCTTTTGAGGGATCATTCAAAGGCAGCCCTGTTTACCCGGATGAACTGGAATCAGATCTAAATGGGACAGGATTCCGATTCACCCTGAATAAATCCTTTCAAATCGTGGATCATCTTAATGCATTTATGGGGCTCGGAGTTGAATATATCTTTATTAAACATAAAGATAAAGGACAGGATAGCGGAAAAGTAAATGATAATAATTTTGTATATCTGTTAGGGACAAAAAAAGAAAAGAATCAGTATTTTACTCCTCTCTTCCGATCGGGTGTAGAATGGATGATCCAGTCCCGTTTTGGCCTTTCCTGTTTTGTTTATGGAAAATGGTCAGATCAGACAGATACCATTTATGCCAAGCTAATTCGGCAAGAGGGCTATGAGCCTTACCAACGTGAAACTGTTTATCTGAAGGCATATAAAATTCATTTACCCCGGTTTGGGCTTGGCATAAGCGCTGCATTATATTTTTAATTTTTTGTTAATAAATTTAGAATATTAAATAAAGTTATGTAATTCGAGCGTAATGTCACACATAACGAATAAGATTTACCCCAATATAATTTTTACTGCAGAATTCATCACATAAAGAGAAGCGTTTCATAGAGGGGAGAGGCAGACAAAATATTAATAATTTAATATGGGCTTTGCCTTGAGAGAACGAACTATTTATTCCGATTTTATATTTTCCGGCCGCTTTGCGGAGATGGATTGGTGTGTTTTAATATGGGGAATTGAATGATTAATGAAGCTATTTCCATATATAGTAATTTATAATTATATGTAGGGATACAATTTAGAAAGGAATTGGTTAGTTAATAATATATTAGAATTAAAATTGAAATAATGACAACCATCTTGAATGCCGTATTAATTTTTTATTTCATGGAGTTGTTCATATGTGTTACAAATGTTGGAGATTGTTTTTTCTATTTTTGCTCATTTTTACTGCATGCAGAAAAAACACGGCATTAGAACCACTCAATTCAGCACCCCAGATTATCCAGCTTACGGCAACGACAAATGTCATCTTTGTCACAGAATCAATAGAGGTCAAGTGTGTTGCTACTGACCCGGACGGTGACAGCCTGAATTACTACTGGGATTCTGCACCTAATTCGATTCGTGGACAAGGATCCAGTGTGACCTGGATTGCACCAGAAAAAGCAGCTCAGTACTCAATTACCTGTAAGGTAAGTGACGGAAAGGCCGAAGATAGCAGTATGTTGGAAATTTATGTGTTTGACTATGATACATTGGCTTTTGTTGAACTTTCACGCCGAGCGCATGAATCTCTCTGGGTACCCGAGCGAGGGAAAAAGGTATTTAGGGAATCAGAGGAATGGGTAACATTTTGGGATAAACATATTCGATGCACCCCTTATTGGATTCCTGCTATTGATTTCGACAGCCTAATGGTTATTGGTGTGTTTCTTGGAGCGCTTTGTGGCTGTACAAACTATAATCCTGTAATCGAATCAGTGGTAATTGCTCACGATACAATTGTTGTCGCCACAGGCGACGGTGTTTGGACAGGAAGTTGTCTTGCCGAAACAACAGATATGCATCTAATCACTATTAAGAAAAACGATTTGCCGGTTGTATTTGTCTATAAACCAGAATAGCCGAAAAATCTACGAGGATTACTTTTGCCCTATTTGGGAGATATCACCCCCACAAAACAGCGGACAGTACAAAAGCCAGGCATTCGCTGTTAAGTCAGCGTTTATTGGAGGCATTTGGTATGAGGCCGCCTTTGTGCCACAGTCGCAGCAGCCCTAACATTTTTTTGCACCCGGGCTGCCATTATAATGCACAAATTTGAGATTTTGCAAATTACTAAAACCATTTCCTTTCACCGAATGCAGATTCAATGGCAGCCGGTGAAAGAATCGTTAGCCCTATTAAAAGCAAAAGACATCATTTGTTCCAGGATATTTCAGGTTTCAATTTTTGCTCGGCACAATCTCGTAAAAACAGATTAATTAGTTTTTGATATGGTATATCAGTTTCAGAGGCCAAATTTTTAAAATATTCAATTGTTTCGTTTTCGATTCGAATAGTAATCTGCTTTTTCAATTTTTTAGAATAAGGGTTTCGAACCGATTTTGAAAAATCATATTCATTTTTCATGTTGTCACCTTGAAGAATAATATTTTGACTCATTCTTTGTTGCTTTGCGGGCTGAAATAATTCTAATTATCTCGTCTTGCTCTTTATAGGCATGGACAACAACAAGTATCCGTAAATGACTACTGATACCAAGTAGAATAAAACGTTCTTCAAAATTAGAATGATCGTTATCACAAATCAGCCGGGCATTATCATCATAAAAGACTGTTTTTGCTTCATCAAAAGATATTTTATGTTTCTTTTGATTTGTTATGTTTTTATTTTCATCCCAAGCAAAGCGTATATTTTTCATATGGCTAATATAATTATTTTATCAATACAAATCAAGGGGAAAATAAATATAACTCCTGGCTTCAACGGACATGGCCGGTTGTTGTCTCTTTCATTTTTAAGTTCTCAAGTGGACTGATACAACTGCCCATGAAAAAATCGAGCTTCGGACAGTGCCGTGGGATAGTTATAAACAATTAATACAGA
>JAGGVB010000004.1 GCA_021158245.1 bacterium
AAAAGGGCCAAAAACAGGGCTACGCCCAAACCTTTCCTTTCCCACCATAACGATGCCAGTATTATTGGAATATAGAAGAAGTGGGTAAAACCAGAGCCAATTCCAAGGACATGATGAAAATAGTATACTAGAAAACAGCAGGCAGCTAAAAGGACGATCATTAGACTGATTTTTTCTTTTTGTTTTTCAGCTTTTATTCTTATCGATTTCGATTTGTCATAAGTTGGTTTTCCGTCCATTATAAATACCTCCAAATTTCACAGTTTCGTAAAAAGTCATAAAAACACTCTTTTGTCATTCTGAGCGATAGCGAAGAATCTGATATCATTGAGATTCTTCGTAGCTCCGCTCCTCAGAATGACACAGCGTGGACTTTTTACGAGTGCATCAAATTTTACAAAAAAAGTTTTATTTAAGGCATCATGCAGTTTCAAATACGTGGATAAACCTCGCGCCACATATCTGCGGCATCCTGTCAAGGTTAACGTATCTACTCAAATCCACCGCTATAGCCAGTTGAGGCGGTATGGGGTAAGTACAATTTCCAGATTCCGATAAAACCTTTTTCTCCCGCGATAGAGATCTCAATGCCTCCATCAATATCCTTTAGGGCTGGGCACAGTCCCTTCGGGTGTTAACGTGGTCCGATAGGACACGCGCGTTGTCTGAGAATCCCTTCTTATGCCTTAACTTTTTCCTTATCTGCTTGCTCCACCTGCCAGTTCTCCAGCTTTTGTTCTTTCGTCAAAGAATCAAGGAAAACCTTATTCTGAGTTCCATCTCTTTGTCCTGATTCTTGTTGGAAAAGGACAGAAATCTGCTCGCCCACAGGGCATAAAATGGAACATTTCTTTGTGGTACCAACTTACGTTCAATGAGAAATTTTTGAAAATCGGGCAAAATATTGGTCACAGTTATACTCCTTAAATTAGCTCCTCGCTTACAGGGCGGGGCATACTTCAGGTCAAAGCAACGACATTATATATATTAAGTGTTTTATGATAATAAGCACACTTTCGGGACACTTTCAAGAATAACAATTGGACTTATTTATAAATTCGTGTATGAATACAAGATGTTTGTTAGATGAATTTTTATCTGGCGGGAAAATTAAGTAATACTTATTAATTGTTATGAACCGGTGAATAATTGGAAACGTTTATGCAGAAAACGGAAATAGAGGAAATTGTTCAAGCAAGATTAAAAGATGCTGAAGTTTTATTAGAGGCTTCACGTTTTGATGGCTCTGTCTATCTGTGCGGATATGCGATTGAACTTGGTTTGAAAGCAAGGATATGCAGAACCCTTCAGTGGGACGATTATCCAACAAGTGGTAAGTTCAGTACATTTAAAACACATGACCTTGATGTACTTCTTCATTTGACAGGCTTGGAAGATAAAGTGAAATTAAAATATATGACAGAGTGGTCTATCGTTGCGCAATGGAATCCAGAAGCGCGTTATAAGCCAATTGGAAGTGTAAAAAAGGATGATGCGAAAGAAATGCTGGATTCTGCAAAGGAGCTAATAAAACAATTATGAAAGAGCAAATAGAAAAATTTCAAAAAGTTGAAAAGAATCTTAGTGAGTCGAAAGGTCAATTTGAATTATTTGCACTGTTTTTAAGAGAAGATTCACCTGACAAATGGGACTTATTAATTTCGGCTGACTGGGCAAGAGCCAATAAAAAGAATTCGATTAACACTATAATTGAAGAAATCCGAAAAGAATTAACGGATCATGAATTGCTTATGTTATCTCGTATTATAATTCTTGATAAGGATGATGCAGCCTTGAAAGCTATACATCAAGCAATGCGGGTTGAACATGGATTAGCTGAGATATCAAATAGTAATTTTTTCGGTCTATCCATTAAACATGCTTATTTAATAACCTCACAAAGAGAAGTTCATAACAAGGCTAATTCAGCCGACGCAAAAAGCCGCGCGGCTGATTAGCGACGTTATGTCAAGAATTGAATGAAAAGAATTCGTGAAATAATAGCTGATATTAGAAATCGATATCCAAATGATGATTTCTTTTCTGATTTTGAGGAAACCTATCGGATAAGTGAATCAAAAAGAAAAGCATATCAAGCATATGGTAGAGTTTTAAATAAATTAGATGATCAGTCCTGGCAAGTCCTCAAAAAAAAAAGGCATTAAGGCACTTTCGGGACCATCGGAAGGGACAAAAGAAGCAGGGTTTTTTCAATCAACTGAATGAGGCCTTTGCATATAGTTATTTGATAAAGCAGGGTTGTGCTACTGTAAATTTCCTCGAAGAGGACGGCAGTAAAAAACCTGACTTAGAATACATCTATAAAAATTCAAGAGGGTATTGTGAAGTAAAAACTCTTAGCATATCTGATGAGGAAATAAACCGTCGTGGCTCCCTATCAGTAATAAATGGACAAATTTATTGTGTTTTAAATTCCAGATTCCTCAATAAATTTCATCAAGCTATTTGTAGTGCATGGGAACAAATAAACGCGATGGGCACCGAAGGAATAGTCTATGTCCTAATCAAATTTGATGATATTGCCCTTGATAATTATAAAAACTATCGACAACAATTGATAGATTATTCCAGACAACATAACTTTCACGGAATATTTATTAAAATTGGGTATTTAGGCAATAAGAGGATTGGCATAACATTGCCTTTCAGCTGACGGCGTTCCGCCGCCGCTGAAGGCTGCGTTATGTGTTTGATCAATCAACTTTCCCACAATTTAAAGGAGGTAAATCATGGGATGGATAGCCGATCTTTTTAAGGAAATTCCTCTTTCGGTCAATCTCCAATCGAAGCTTGGAGAGCTTGAAAAAAAAGTTTTTGGTTATTGAATTCGAGAACAATGATCTTAAATCTAAACTTGAGGATGCAAATAAAGAAATTGCAAGTCTCAATAAGATCATCCAGTCCTCTCAAGAAGACCAGGCTACAAAAAAACTCAAAGGTGTCGAAGAACAAATTCTTAAATTGCTCTTTGAGACAAACCAAGAACTTTATGCTTCTGATATATCGCAGAAATTCAATATTAAAATCGGCATTGCTGAATATCATATAAACAACCTCCTTAATCTAGGTTACATAGGGTCTCTGTTTAATATGGAAGATGATACTTGCTATTACATAGAACCAAGTGGGCGCTCTTACATTATTGAGAACAAACTCACATAACCATCGCATTAAGTCCGACCCGCTTACAGCGGGCGGCTTATGCGGGACGTTAGGCATAGAAGGAACTTATGAAAAATACACTAATAATTTTAGCTGAACTTCATTATGAGTTTGGGCTAATCGGGTACGATGAGTTTAATGAGCGTATTAAAGTTGCTTTATGGCTAAATGATGAAGTGGAATGCCCCGTTACTGATCCACGCGATCAGTATGAAGAAGATGTGGTCCGAAAAAATAATGAAACAACGGAAAATGAAGAATTAAGTGATTCTGTTGTTTCAACCATCGACGGTGGGGAAACCAATAACATTAAAAATGAAGATAATTGGCTTGAATTTTTATGTTTAGGAATTTGGGTTTTTACAAAGGCTGATCCCGACTCATACCCTTCAATTCCACATGGACATTATAAAAGCCAAACTAGACAATGGCCCAAACTAAACCCTTATACCGGTCGAGTTTTTGCGACTAAACATCAAGAGGATAAAGCGCAGAGGCTTACAAAGAAACAAATGAAAATAATTTGGACAGACGAAAAATTTAAAAGCTTTTGCAGGGGAATGATAGTTTGGTACCAAGAGCAATTTCCATATTATGAGTTTTCAGTAAGAAGACCATTGCGCATGCCAAGATGGTAATGCCTAACAAATAAAGGATTAGTCCCGAGTCGAGGAACGAGTGCTCGGAACTAATCCATGGTTCAAGAAGCCGCGGGCTATAGGGGAAAAGGTTCGATAATCTTGGGATGGTTTTGAAGGTTGGATCAG
>JAGGVB010000005.1 GCA_021158245.1 bacterium
AATCTTCACCCTATGCTAAAAATCTTTGGCTTGTTCGCATGCGGGATTCAAGAGGTGCAGAAAGTTGGTATCTTGCCAATTTAAATACAGAACAGAAAGAAGAAGCAATAACAACTGTACTGGAAGGTTATGGCTGGCGTTGGCGCATAGAGGAAGTTCATAGACAAATAAAACAAGATTTTAGATTAGAAAAGCTTTCACTTCGTCGCTACAATAGTTTGAAAAATTTTATCATTATTTTTTGGGTTATGATGAATTTTGTATATCAATATCTTTATGACAAAGGATATCAGATAATATTAGCATGTTCAGAACCGCTGCTTTATCGGGGTAAAATATCAGAACTCAATGGATTTGTATATTACAAATTGACCTATGCATTGCGTCTTTTGTTATTAAAAACATCATGCAGAGATAAACATTCAATTGTTAAAAAAACAGAGAATCAATTAACACTCCAATTTATATGAAAAAAACGGGGGGTACCCTGATTTAGTATTCATTACTTGATTAATGATTATTTTTTTTGTAGCTTGTACGATAAATTAAGAACCGTAACAGGGGAGAGTATGATTAAAAGAAAGCTGATAATTGAGAATAAGTACGGACTTCATGCCAGGCCGGCAGCTCAATTTGTTCAGATTGCATCTCAATACGACGCTGATATTAAAATCAAAAAAGATAATATCGAAGTTAACGGCAAAAGTATAATGGGGATTTTAATGCTTGCGGTGGAAAAGGGGAGTGAAGTGGAATTAAGCGTTAATGGCAAGAATGAAGAAGATGCAATAGAGGCTCTTTCCGAATTCCTTAAAAATACACAAGATTAAAAAAGGCCTTTTATTATGGAAAAAGTATTTGATCATTTTGACCCGATGGGAATGGGTGATAAAATAAGAGAATTTGGAGATCAAATCCTGAAGGGATGGGATATAGGGGAGAACAGCGGATCAATACCCGCCGGGATTGATAATATCATATTCAGCGGTATGGGAGGGTCTGCAATAGCCGGAGATGTAATCACTTCTTTTTTCTCCGAATCATTATCTGTCCCCTTTTATGTAAACAGAGGATATGATATACCTTTATTTGCATCATCGAAATCACTTTTTATAGCCTCCAGTTATTCCGGCAATACAGAAGAGACTATCTCTGCTTTTAAATCTGCAGAAAACAAGGGGACAAAAATTATTGCGATAACTTCCGGCGGTACTGTTGCGGAATACGCCGGAGAAAAGGGATATCCCTTATTTGTAATGCCGGGCGGTTATCCTCCGAGATCCGCTCTTGGGTTTCCCCTTGGTATACTTATGAACATTTTAAGCAGGGCGGGAATCATTTCCGTATCGTTTAACGATTTAAAGCAGGCAGTCCTGTTCATAAAGGAAGAGCAGGAATATCTCGGTAATCCTGAAGGCAGGTGTGCTTCTCTTGCAGAATCTTTATGCGGAACCCTTCCTTTTGTATACGGGGCAAGCCATGGCACTGATGTGATTGCATTAAGATGGAAAGCACAGTTTAATGAAAACAGTAAAATTCATGCAGTCTGGGGTGTATTCTCAGAGATGAACCATAATGAGATTATGGGCTGGGCAAGGCACGAAAAAACAGGCGGATTTTTTGATTCTGTATCTGCAATACTGCTAAAACTGACTGATGACCATTCAAGAATAAAAATCCGGATGGACGTAACAAAAAGAATAATTTCCGAACAGGGAATAAATGTATTTGAGATAGAAGCTAAGGGCAAATCAAAACTTGCAAGGCTGCTTTATTTGATCTCTTTCGGAGACTGGACGAGTTATTATCTTGCATATTTTAACGGAGTTGATCCGACTGAAATACCTACAATAAATGTATTAAAAGAAGAATTGTATAGAGTAAAATAAAAATATTTAATTGAGGAGAATGGAAATGTCAATTCACTATTTTTCTTCGGAGTCGGTTACAGAAGGCCACCCTGATAAGATGTGTGACCAGATATCAGATGCAGTGCTTGATGCTGCTTTTACTGATGACAAAAACAGCAGAGTGGCATGTGAAACTTATGTAACAACAGGAATGGTTTTAATCGGCGGCGAAATTACTACGGAAACATATATTGATGTCCCGGGTGTTGTAAGAGACGTTATCAGAGAAATCGGGTATACTAACCCGAATTATGGTTTTGATTTCAAAGGCTGTGCAATACTGAACACAATACAGGAGCAGTCTCCTGACATAGCACTTGGTGTTGACCGCGAAGGAGCAGGAGATCAGGGCCTGATGTTCGGTTTTGCGACAAAGGAGACAGAAGAGCTAATGCCTCTTCCGATTATGCTTGCTCATAAACTTACAATGAAATTGACTCAGGTAAGAAAAGACGGGATTATCCCGTATCTCCGTCCTGACGGCAAGAGTCAGGTTACAGTGAAATATGACGGTAAAAAACCTGTTTCTATTTCAACAGTTGTCATATCAGCACAGCACGATCCTGACCCTACAATAGATCAGATAAGAGCGGATATTATTGAAAAAGTTATCAAACCAGTGATTCCCAGGGAACTTCTCAACGAAGACGAAATCCAGTACCTTATCAACCCGACCGGCAGATTTGTGATTGGAGGCCCTCATGGTGATACAGGATTAACAGGAAGAAAAATAATTGTTGATACTTATGGCGGTTACGGCAGTCACGGAGGAGGAGCATTTTCAGGCAAGGATCCGACAAAGGTTGACAGATCCGCCTCCTATGCGGCAAGATGGATTGCTAAAAATATTGTGGGTGCAGACCTTGCAGATGAATGCGGGATTGAACTTGCGTACGCAATTGGAGTAAAAGAACCTGTATCAATATTTGTCAATACATTCGGCACAGGTAAAGTCGCTGACGAAGAACTTTCCAAGAGAGTTGAAAAGGTATTTGATTTGACTCCTGCCGGAATAATTGAAGTTCTTGATCTAAGGCGTCCTATTTTCCGTAAGACTGCTGCATACGGGCACTTCGGAAGGCAGGAACCTGAATTTACATGGGAAAAACTTAACAGAAAAGATGAACTTTTGAAGTCTTAAAGGAGAATTGATGAAATACGATATAAGTGATATAAATCTTGCCGAAAAGGGTAAGAGGAGAATAGAGTGGGCAGAACACGATATGCCTGTACTTGGTATGATTCGCGAGAGGTACCTGAAAGAGAAACCTTTTAAAGGTATGAGGATGTCGTGCTGTCTCCATGTAACAGCTGAGACGGCCAATCTTGTAAGAACCCTTAAAGCTGGTGGTGCTGACGTTCTTCTTGTAGCATCAAATCCGCTTTCCACTCAGGATGATGTTGCTGCTGCACTTGTAAAAGAGTATGATATTCCTGTTTTTGCAAAGCGTGCTGAAGATAAAGATACTTACTATGATCATATAAGAACTGCAATTGAACATCACCCGAATGTAACAATGGATGACGGTGCTGATCTTGTATCCACTATTCATTTTGAGCATGCTGAACAGGCAGAAGAGATTATGGGAAGTATGGAAGAGACAACAACAGGAGTTATCAGACTGCGGGCAATGGAGCATGACGGTGCTTTAAAAATTCCCGTAGCAGCGGTGAATGATGCTAAAACAAAAAATCTGTTTGATAACAGATACGGTACAGGTCAGTCTACAGTTGATGGCATTATACGTGCTACGGATATTCTTCTTGCAGGAAAGAACGTAGTGGTTGCGGGATACGGCTGGTGCGGTAGAGGTTTCGCACAGAGATGCAAGGGTATGGGCTCTAATGTGATTGTTACGGAAGTTGATCCTATCAAGGGAATTGAAGCTGCAATGGATGGATTCAGAGTTATGCCTATGGCTGAAGCTGCAAAAATAGGAGACCTTTTCTGCACATTAACAGGTGATATTCATGTTATCAGAAAAGAACACTTTGAAGTAATGAAAGATGGTGCTATAGTTGCAAATTCAGGGCATTTTAATGTCGAAATAGATACGGATGCTTTAAAGAGCCTTGCTAAAGATGTGAAAAATGTACGTAACCATGTGGACGGTTATATTCTTGAAAACGGACGTACGGTTTATCTTCTCGCAGAAGGGCGGCTCATCAATCTGGCAGCAGCAGAAGGGCATCCAGCAAGTGTGATGGACATGAGTTTTTCAACTCAGGCATTGATGGCAGAGTGGG
>JAGGVB010000006.1 GCA_021158245.1 bacterium
ATGCCGGAGTGGTGAAACAGGTAGACGCAGGGGACTCAAAATCCCCCGGGCTTTAGCCCATCTCGGTTCGATTCCGAGCTCCGGCACCAAATGAAATCAATAACTTATCCCCCCCCCATGAATACTTCAAAATTACCTACAAATAATCAACTTTCTACTGGCACAAACGTGCCAAAGTCTCCCGTCCAAAAAAGAGGGAGGCGAAAATTGAATATAAGATTATATCAAAGACCAGATTCCAAATATTATTGGATGAAATGGCATTATCAGAGATTATTAAGAAGGAAATTAATAAAGATTTTAAATAATAAGATTTCAGTATATGGTGAAAAACTGCCGCTTAAATTGGACTGTATCACTATCGACTTAATTTCCGGGTGGGAGACTGTAACTAACGAAGGCGGTTTATGAAGAAAGGTGCTGACGTCCGTTTCCATTCCTGGGATATTTCCTCCGGTAGCTGTAGGAAATCAATTTCTTCTTGACGGCGGGACCACAGATAGCATACTGATACAAATTGTTAAATGGCAAGGCACTTAATATATGTTTGCTGCCGATATGACTAAATGTAGCAAGGGCGTAGATAAACTGGATAATGCTCTACAAATTATTTACCGTGTTGAAGATATCGTCACCTATCATCTTACCCGGGAACGTCTGGCCGGGACAGATTTGATTATCCGCCCTAAAGTGCGTCATTTTTCTTGGATGGCAGTTGATCATATCGAAAAGATTATCACTGCTGGGGAACAAACTACCGAAAAAGCCCTGTTACAGGTTCGGCAAATTTCAGGATTTTAGTTGTTTATGAATATTTATTCTCTTCCGGCAATCATTTCCTTTACGGTAAATTTTAGTATCGCTTTTATCGTTTTAATGGAAAAGCCAAAAGCCGCGTTAAATAGATGGTTTGCCGCTTTCATTTTCAGTTTTGCCATTTGGAACCTGGCCGAAGTCCTCATTCTGAATAGCGCTAACCTGTTACCTGCCCTTTTAGGTGCACAAATTCTTTACCGGATCATTTTTTTTGCTCCGGCATTCTATGTAATTATCGCCTATTTGTTTCCTATAAATTTTAATAAATTTGCAACAAATCCGCTTTTTTACATCGCTGTATTTTCACTGCCGGTTCTGGTGCTTAGTTTATCCTTCCCTGATTTTCAGATAGAACTGATTGCCCTTAAAGAAACTCCCCAAATTTACCATTATCACTTTACATCCAGACTCAAACCGACTTTCCTGGTGCTGCTTTTTGTTTCAATAAGTTATATTGTGTGGGGCAGCATAGTTCTGGGGACGAAAATCCGGCGTTTGCGCGCCATCCGCCTTAAAAATCAGACGCGCTTTTTCCTATCCGGGATGATTATTATTTTTATAGGTTTTATAACCATTATTTTAATGAAAGCGCATATCTTCTCCAATCCAGCTTCTTTTTATTTTTTATCCACCATGCTCACTTTTACCATCGCGCTATTTTTCTTTATAGCAATTGTCAAGTTTCATTTGTTCAAACCGAGAAAGCTACTCAGCGGAGGGGTAACTTATTCAGTTCTTTCCGCTTTAACACTTGCCATTTACTTTTTTGTCATCAGGGCGGCCAGTACCAGCCTGGAATTATTTTTTGGAATCAATTCATCCATTTTTGGTGCCATTCTGATTGTTGCCTTAATATTTATAATTTTGCCCTTTCAGAGGCGCCTGCAAACCCTGTTTGATCGAATACTCAATAAAGATCTGCAGCAGTACCGTAAAAATATTCTAATTCTCTTTCGTGAATTGCAGACTTACTATGAAACAATCAAATTCTTTGAAATTATGACCCGGTTTATCATAAAAAACTTTAAATGCGAGGCGGTCTATGTTTTCAGTTACCAGCAGGAATCAGGACACTTTACAGAAATCAGTGCAGAAAATTCTGCTCCGCCCATACCTGAAAACTCTTTTATAATCACTCAGCTAAAACGAAAAAAAAGGGCTATCGAGTTTTATGAGCTCAACCATAGCGAATTAAACGGGAGGTGTCGTCACTTTTTTGAAAATGTTCATGCCAGTTTTTTTTTGCCCCTTATTTCTGAGGATAATCTACTGGCAGTTGTTCTGATTTGCCGCAAAAAATACGGCCTGGAATACAGTGAAATGGAAATGGAGATACTGTCCATTTTAGGCAGTGAAATTGCCGTTTCATTACGTCGAAACCAAATTATTGAAGAAATGCGGGAAAAAGACCGACGGCAATTCCAGACTGAAAAGCTGGCCGCTATCGGCCAACTTACCGCAGGAGTTGCCCATGAAATTCGTAATCCGCTTAATACAATCTCCACTTCGGCCGAAACCCTTTTACAGAAAGACGTTTCCGAAATAGACCAAAACGAACTGAAGCAATTTATTATTGAAGAGGCCAATCGCCTGAACCGCATACTCAGCGATTTTCTCAACCTTACACGAATTAAGCCGACAGCCAATTCAGAAATAGATATGGAAAATATGTTTGAACGGCTTTGTCTGGATCTGCAGAACTCAGATGTGCCGGAGATAACTATCTCTTATAAAATTAACGCGGCTCAAAGCATTTTTAACTGTGATCCGGATTTACTTTTCCAAGTATTACTAAATTTAGGATTAAATGCGCGGGCTGCAATAAAAGAACGATGCCGCAACGAAAAGGAATTTACCTCTCGGCAAGGAATAATTAAATGTGTGATGAGCAGCGATAAGAATCATTTTATCCTTTCGGTTACGGATAATGGCGCCGGCATCCCACTCAAAATCAGAGAATCCATTTATAATCCATTCTTTACAACAAGGGAAAACGGCACCGGTTTGGGGCTTTCCATTGTTCATCAAATTATTGAAGCCTTGTCCGGTTCCATTGAATTTACGTCACAATTAGGACATACATGTTTCACAATTTATTTACCGAAACATGCTATGAAATAAAAAATAAAGGAAACCATGAACTCGTTTGAGCATACTATTTTAGTTGCTGATGATGAAGAAAGAACACGCAAAGTTATAAAAATAAACCTGAAAAATAAATACCGGGTCATTCTGGCCCAAAACGGCAGCGAGGCCATTGAGTATCTTAAAAATGAGGCGATTCATCTGGTGCTTACTGATCTGCGCATGCCGGGACAGGGCGGTCTGGAGTTACTTCAGTACGTACGGCAACACCACAAACATATTCCCGTAATCATTGTTACTGCCTTTGGTTCGGTTGAAAACGCAGTGCAAGCAATGAAGATGGGGGCATACGATTACATCCTTAAACCAATAAAAATAGCTGAACTGCAACCGCTTCTCGAAAAAGCTTTGCAGTATGCTCAATTGCTTAGTGAGAATGTACAGCTGAAAGAACGCCTAAAGAAATATGAAGGTTTCAGGGAGATTATTACGGCCAACCTAAAAATGCAGGCTTTACTTGAAACGCTTAAACAGGTTGCCGCCACTCCGGCTACTGTGCTTATTGAAGGCGAATCCGGAACGGGAAAGCAGTTGGTGGCCGCTTCTGTTCATTACAAGAGCGCCAGGGCCGATAATCCCTTTATTGAGATTAACTGTGGCGCTATTCCTGAAAATCTGCTGGAAAGTGAATTATTCGGCCATGAAAGGGGTGCTTTTACCGGGGCCATCCATACCAAAAAAGGTAAATTTGAACTCGCGGATAAGGGTACTTTATTTTTAGACGAAATCGGAGAATTGCCTTTGGAATTACAGGTTAAGTTACTGCACGTCCTCGAAAATCAGAAATTCACCCGCGTGGGAGGCACACAATATATTAAAACAGATGCCCGTATTGTTGCTGCAACCAATCGTAGATTAACTGAAGAAGTCGAACAAAAGAGATTCCGCAGTGATCTCTATTACCGGTTAAAGGTAGTGTACCTGCAGATACCGCCTTTGCGAGAACGCAAAGAGGATATATCGCTTTTAGTACAATCTTTTACTGAAAAATATAACCGGTTAAACGCTAACGGACAGAGAAACATTGAAATATCAGATGAAGCCTTAAATATCCTGCAGTCGTACAATTGGCCGGGTAATGTGCGTGAATTGGAAAATATCATTCAGCAGGCAATTATCTTTGCCAAAGATGGGCTTATAACTGTAAACACACTTCCACCTGAAATCCGGGAAAATGCCATAAAACCATCCCTGACAAAAGAAGAACTTCGAGATGAAAAAAACAGACGCACCGAAACAATTATACGAGATATTGAATGTAGCTTTTTAAAACGTATTCTCAGTAAAACCAGGGGAAATATTACACGGGCGGCTGAAATTAGCGGCTATGACCGCAGACAAATACAAAACCTTACTAAAAAACATGACATCAACGCGGAAAACTTCAAATAATGTGAAGTCGGATTACACAGTGAATAATCCCCATCTATACTGATTTTCAACAAAATCATAAAAATAACCGCGAAATAACATTTCCCTTTCTCCCCTTTTATTATTTTATTACCGACACAGAAACTACGTATAACTTATTGTTTTTACAAACTATAAGTCGTATCGATTAATATTGGCACAAATTTTGATATATAGAAAGCAGAGTTGATTAAACTAACTTTTAACAAACATAAAGGAGGTGCAAAATGTCTAAATTATGGCAAGCATGGACAAACGGGATTTTGGGAATTTGGCTTTTTATAGCCGCTTTTTTACCCTTCTCTCCAATGGGGAATCTGTGGGATAATCTGATAGTCGGCGTGATCACCGGCATTGCCGGATTTACGATAATTAAAAAGAAACCCTGGCAAGGCTGGACAGCCGGTATCTTGGGAATTTGGTTGATCATCGCCGCGTTCATTCCCCAACTTCAGGCTCATGTAGGCAATATGTGGAACGGGATTATAGTCGGTATACTGCTTATGATAGCTGGTTTTGGTGCTTTTGGGAGCAAAGCTAAGTGACTCACACTAACTGAGTACTAATTAAAATCAGGGATGGTATCAAAAAAACCGGGTCTTTTGATCCGGTTTTTTATTAAAAAACAACCAGGCTAATAAAATTCTTGTCTATCTACGATCATTTTTAAAGATCTACCCAACTAAGCCTGCCCTTTACCCGTAAATTAGCTCTACCCAGTATCGGCACCTTTGAGTGTGAAGCCGTCACACATCAGTTGTAAGTGAGTGTAACCTCGCCACATTAACTGATGACCAGGCGGTGGGTCATTAGAACGTCTCAGGTATCCGCCAAGCTTTGCTATCAGCTTCACTGCGGCGCCGAGGGAAGTGGGAGGAGTAAAACTTCTTTTTTTTACCATAGGCACTCAATACCTTTACTTCCAAATCTGAAAACAAAACTTCGGCAGGCAGCTCAGGGGTCTCTCTTCCTAAAAGAGTCATGAGCATAATTCGCCATGCAATCACCTGATTTATCGCCAACACTCGTTCCAGCCGCTCAGCGGTTTTATTGGCAAGTTCTTTTACCTTGCAACCTGACTTCAGCACTCGGTGCCAGTCTTCGATACGCCAACGAAGACAATACCACTTCACACAATTTTACACATTGTCAGCCGATTGAAGATCAATCGTCGTGAGCAAAAACTATTCAATTGCCTCTGCATTCGCTGGGGGCTTGTCTTCTTTCACATGGACAATCCCTATTTTAATCGGATCCCTGTTTTTATAATATCCTGGGGGATTAAGCTCTATTTATGTAGAGCGAACTGAAACCTGCGCAGTGCGGGCGGGTCTTTTGGCCCGTGCTTTTTGTTTACTCTTTTTACTTCTGGCGCTTTGCCTTGGGACTTTAATTCCAATTTGTGCTTGAACCAGCGATTGTCTTGCTGTCTCAAACAGTTTGTATTTACCTGTGGTACTACGATCATGTTTGGCGCGTACAAGTAAATCAACACTGGCACAGTTACAGCGCTGATCGTCAAACATGTCAAAGAAATCGCCCTCCCGATTCATGACGTTAATTATAGATGTGTGCGGCATCAAAGCTTTTAATTCCTGACAGTCACGCACTCCTTTAATCCAGGGAAAAGTCTTCTTTTCTTCAATTGGAATTGCAAATGCGGGCCGATTATCGTCTTTTGATTTTGGCTTTGGCGCTGTTACCTCAGATTGCAGGACACCCAGAGGCAGACCTTCGGTGGTTACGACAAGCGTGGAATGCATATGTAAGCCACGACTTTTTGCCCCAGTCTGATTAGAACCAATCACCCCAAGGCCTTCACACTGGTCAAGGCTGTTATAATCAAGATCACTGCCGTCTTGGATACATAACACAGCGCCTTCCGCTTTCATTCGTCGGATCGTTTGTTCACGGTGCGGCAAGAGAATATTAGCCATGGTAACTGCAGAATCATCAGGTTTGTCGATTAAGCGGTAATAAGCTTTAACTTTCGGCCAATTGCCTTCTACCGCGCCACTGTGGGAGCAGCTGGGGTTCATGGCTTGACTATGTCCAATTTCGACAAGTCGACTGCTTAATCGTTGATCACCCAGCAGAGAACCGCCAAATTCGTTTTCCGCCCAGTTTCCACCATCAATACCAAAATGGAGATCAAGAGCGCCCAGGCCACTATTTTCAGGAAGGCCTATCTTGATACGAAAATCTTTATCAAGAGGATAAACATAAATATCCTTTACTGTTTCCTCATGTTTTTTCATTAAATCCTGTCTGCCCCTCCCTTTGGTACGACCAATCCATTGCCAGTTTGCGGCCTTGTAACATGTTCCTCTGTAATGAGTCGTATCAACAAAGTTTTCGAGAAGCCGGGGCCTGTGCCCATAACAAAACTCAAAATCACCGGGAAATTGCTTGATGACCAGACCAAGGGCACGAGAAGCAAGGTTTTTACATGATATACATGAACGAATTAAAAACCGGCTCATATTCACAACGTGGTGTAAACTTTCTTGCCGCATATCCCAATTCCAGCCGATCCATTTGTCACGAGCCTCAAGGTGCAGAGCAGCGGAGCTGAAGCTTATTCCTCCCAGCCAGCCATGTTCTGATTGAACGAGATAACGAAGCTGGCGGCCAACCAATGGTCCCGCGCCTCGTGGATGATCCTGGATCATCAATTCATTCCAGATTCGCATCTCTTCTTCTGTTCCGACAATAATTAGCCGGAATTCAACATCGGAAAAGGTAAGACTAAATGACCGGTTTGTTCAAGTTTGCGTAAAGCCTTTAAACATCCACTGCGTTGTCTATTCCCGCACGGATCAAAAAAGTTGAAATGATCACATAGCTTATCCGCCAGTTTAGTCCGATTTATGTTATCGTTGATATCGAGTATATTGTTAATTTTCTCGATGGCCTCTGGTTGTGTTAGTGTCCGTTTGATTTGATTTTGAGTTTTCATGCCGATAGTGAATACAGAATAGGACAATAAAAGTTCAATTAAAAAATTATGGGTAAAAGGCAGAGTTAGCATAAAGAAAGATTCCCAAACAAACAAGGCAAAAGCCATTAATTAGCATCTGAAAGATACAGAAAACAACGATGGAATATATATCTTACGCACCAACAGGGAAAAACTCAAAGAAAAACAGATATGGAATATCTACAACATGCTTACCGATATAGAAGACGCATTCCGCTGCATGAAGTCTGAATTAGGATTTAGACCAATCCATCACCAGAAAGAATTAAGAGCAGATGG
>JAGGVB010000007.1 GCA_021158245.1 bacterium
CTGAACATTCCGTAAATGGGACCATGAGAAGGATAGATTTCCTTACGATCATGAGTAAAAACTTTGAACTCTTTACCTGAATTACTTATTACAATCGTCAATTTTGCTGTATATATTTCCGTACTGTTTTTCTTTTTGACACTTGAATACTCTACAGGATCCCAGTTTTCCAGTTTTCCGATTAGAAACGGTATCTCATATTTTTCCGGGAACCTGTTTTTAAGAGGGAAGTGTGAAATTCTTATCCTGAACATAGTGGGCGTGTAAAGAGATATTCTTACGCTATCATTAATACTTGCCTTTGTCACATAGTTTGAAAGATCAAGAGACTTTGACAGTGAATAATGGTTTGCTCCCAGACTCATCACCAAAATTAAGTAAAAAGCAATTTTTTTCATAATCCGTCCTTTTATCAATCAGTACGCATCCGCTTCCAGATGAACAAGAGAAAAATCAAAGCTATAGCTCCGCTTGCAGTTGTTATAACAGCAGGAATAATGTTTCCGTAAAGCCAGAATCCTATTGAAAAAAGCAAACTGTAAATCATAACAGTTCCGAAAAATACTCCTGCCAGCCCTGCAGGAACATCCCACTCGGTTTCAGCCGCTGAAATATCCATATTTTTACTTTTCGCTTCATTCATAATTTTTTGCCATCCCGGGCCTCCCGGATGAATTTTTCTGCAGAAATCAGCCAATACATTAAAATCCGTTGGTTTTGTAATAAATGCAACAAGAACCCATCCTGCAGTAGTGACAGCCACACCTATTACCAGTTTCTGCCAGCTGAGTAGAGGTGCCAGGCCGGTATGTGCATGCACAAATTCAAAATATATTGCAACAAGAAACGATATTACCATAGCAGCTATTTCACTTGCAGCATTTATTCTCCACCAGAACCACCTGAGTAAAAACAGAAGTCCTGTGCCTGCACCGATCTGAAGAAGGATATTGAATGCCTGAAGTGCATTCTGAAGAAAAAGAGCAAGAAAAGCTGCAAGAAGCATAAGAACTGCAATTGTTATCCTGCCGATTAATACCTGCCGCTTTTCAGATGAATCTTTAACGAGGAATCTTTTATAAAAATCATTTACAACGTAAGATGCTCCCCAGTTAAGATGTGTAGATATTGTGGACATCACAGCTGCAATCAGGGATGCAATTACAAGCCCGAGAAGGCCCGCAGGCAGGAACGTAAGCATAGCAGAGTATGCAAGATCATTTTTTACTATATTTTGCGCAACATGAGGGAATGCCTGATGAAGTGCGCTAAGGTCAGGAAAAACAACAATTGAAGCAAGTGCAACAATGATCCACGGCCATGGGCGCAGAGCATAATGGGCAAAGTTAAAAAACATTGTTGCTCCTACAGCATGTTTCTCATTTTTTGCAGCAAGCATTCTCTGTGCAATGTATCCGCCTCCTCCGGGCTCTGCTCCCGGATACCAGACGCTCCACCACTGAACAGCAATAGGTATAATAAAGACTGTCATAACAAGAGTTGTATCGGAAAAATCCGGCAAAATGGACAGCTTTGCATGTACTGCCGGATTTGAAAACAGCCCTGACAATCCTCCTACCTGCGGCAGCCTAAGCACAACTATTGCTGCGAGAACCGCTCCTGTCATAGCAATTAAAAACTGAAAAAAATCCGTAATAAGTACTCCTCTCAGCCCGCCCATCAGGGAGTAGGTTACAACAATTACAGATGTTACAAGAACAGTTTTTACAGGAGAAACTCCCATTATCACACCGCCTATTTTTATAGCTGCAAGCATAACTGTTGCCATTATAACTACATTAAAAAACACTCCGAGATACAGAGCCCTGAACCCTCTTAAAAACGCTGCAATTCTGCCGCTGTATCTTAACTCATAAAACTCGATATCAGTGAGTACTTTTGACCTTCGCCAGAGTTTTGAGTATATAAAAACCGTAACCATTCCGGTTAAGAGGAATGCCCACCACATCCAGTTTCCTGCAACACCGTGCTGCCTGACCAGGTCTGTTACAAGATTGGGAGTATCAGCGGAAAATGTTGTTGCAACCATTGATACACCGAGAAGCCACCACGGCATGCTTCTTCCGGAAGCAAAAAACTCCGCAGCGCTTGTGCCTGCCCGTTTTGAAACAATTACACCTATTGCAAGAGAAACAATAAAAAAAACAATTATGGATATCCAGTCAACAAATTGTAAAGTCATGCTCTTTGCTCCGTTATTTAATAACCTGAGTTCAATTTATTTAACTTCAAGACTACCGATATGAAGAGTCTTCTTTAAATATCCTGAAGCAATACTCTTTGGCGGCATTGGAGTAACAACAATCTTTTTTGACGATTGAAACTCCACAGTCTGAACCTCCGGTTCTGTTTCCGCAATAACCCATGCACTGACCCTGCTGTCTGTTATTTTCCCGTTCATCTTTAAATTATATTCTGCTGTGTGTGATCCTGGGCTGACAGGAATTTTTACCCACTGGTACATTCCGCCCTGCTCGCTTATCTCGGGCTTAACATTCTTATTGTCTAATTGAACGTCTATACTATAATTGTCTTTTCTCGTGGAGCCCTTGTATTCAAACAAAAGTGCAAGCTCTGCATCTTTTGCAGACTCATTTAGATTAAAATTCACAAAGATATGGTTTTTATTGATACCAATCTCAGGAGACGACACCAGCAGAGACTCACTGGTTTTTTCTATTGTTAATGGACCAGCCGGTTTAAATTCAGGGTTCAACAATCTGATCTGTTCCCCTGCTTTAAGGATTTTAATAGAATACTTACCGTCATCTTTAAGATTGTCTTCAAAAATCACATCTGTAATCAGAGGACGTTCTGCATTTTTAAGAGGATAAACTTCATACACTGCTGTTTCATATCCCTCAAGAGACAAGGTCAGGGTTTTACCGGAAGAGTAAAGAACCGGTAAAATTTTTCTGAACGGATAAACCTGTTCAACTACCAGGTCAGCTGCGTCCTTATTCAGTCCTGTTTCCGGAGAAAGATTAACATCTATGCTCTTTGTGAATACGTCCGGATTTCTGACCGCAATAATTCCCCTGTTTCCCTTAAAATGTGCATAACCGTACGGTTCTCTCTTATTGGGATTGCCTCCGAACATTACTGTATTCTGCAGAATTGGGAAACGATCCTTTGCCCATTTAATTGATTTGCCGATTGCAGACCACTCTGCATCTGTCAGAAGGTTGGGAGATATGTAGAGTTCCCACATTGTAACGCCTCTTGCAAAGTAGAGAACAGCATTGTCTGTAAATTTATCAATTGGCTCCGCCTCTCCTCCGAGTTTCTGAAGATGTCCTTTTATAATGCCGTGAGTCATAAGATTGGAAACAGGGAACCAGAATTTATTCAGGCCGAAATCTTCATAAAGAACAAGATCCCTGTACGTAATTGCAGCGTCTCTTTTACTGATTGAAGGCACATTTGCAAATCCGTAATCACCTCCCTGCATCCAGATCATGTTTGCATATTTCAGCCACCAGGGGCTGAGCCATGTTCCGGATGTTATATTGAGGAACATATCGGAACGCAGAGAACGGACTGCTCTGCACATTTCCGCAACAGACTCCATTACAGCTCTTCTGGAGTATATGCCCACAGCATGGCCGTGGTCAGGCTCGCTGCACGAGAATTGTATTCCGTCCCATTTAAAATATCCGATTCCGTCGTTTTTAACAAAATCCGTTACCCGTTTTTTGAACAATGCTTTATAATTCCTGCCTGCAAGACACATCATCTCTCTGTGCCATGCATTTCCGTCCTCACCTACTGTTTCGTAACCGTGGGCTTTCATCCATACAATTCTTTTTCTGCGGTAGGAATAACCGCCTGTGGGCCCGAACCATATCCCGAGAGCAGTACCATTCTTTGCCAGTTCATCCGACAGAGGTTTTAATCCGTTGGGAAACTCCTCTTTTCTGAGCTTCCAGTCGCTTTCGTAAACATCCCAGCCGTCATCCAAAACAAATGCGTCTAATTTCAATCCCCTTTTTTTAACCATCTCACGTTCAAAATCTTTTATGATACGCATTACATTCTTCTCATTCATCACATCTTCGGGCCTCTTTGTGTAGATTTTAGAGCGTACGTCATACCACGAATTGTACAAAAGATAGGGCCTTAAAGGTGCAACCCTGACATCATCGAGATATTTCATAAACCAGTTTCTTACATACTTATCAGGAGTTAAACCCCAAACTACAGTTTCCGAAGAGACCCACTTGTCTGTAATTTTTTGGCCGAATTCCTGTCCGCACTTTACAAAAACACCGGAGCATCCTTTTTTCAGATGGTTTTCCGCAGTAGGATATTCAAGTCCGATAAATCCTCCTCCGTTACCTTTGAGAAAAGCAAGAGGCTGTCCGAATCCACCCGGTTTTATTACTTTTATATCGCCTTTGATTGTGCCGTTTTCAGGCCACATCCAGCGCAGAAAATGGTATCCGAAAACAGTGTCTCTTACTGCAATACTTCGCCTTACAAAAAAATCACCGGGCTTAAGAGAATATACTATTTTTAATAAAAAGGGATTACCTGTGCCTCTGAACAAAAGAGCAAATTCTTTTTCTCCTGTTTCCTTGTCTCTTTTTTCAAAGGAATGCAGCACAAAATCTTTTTTTGTAAGAAGAACAGGATTCTCGCCGTTATTTACCATGCCCGGGCCTGACCATCCTGTCCACATTATGTCAATATTAAAATCACCGCTGCTTGTGATACTAATAGGCTCTGTACCGGAATCAGACGCCCATTTACTTTTAATAGAGAGCTTTTGATTGTCAAATTTCCCTTCTTGAAAAATTACACAGCATTCAATTTTACTGTTCTGCATGGAAAAAATCTGAAGCTCGCCCTTTTCTTCAGTTTTTAATTTTACATCTGATAGAGCCGGCATAAGACTGATGAGTAATAAAATTAAACTACAGATAAAGATCGCTTTCCTTCTCATAACACCCCTCCGTATATTAAATATTCAAATTATTTATGGCAGTTTTAGTCTGTACTGCATTTTCCCCTCTCCGCTCCTCATTAACAATTATTACTATTGTTACACCTGACAGACATCATCTAAATATATCATCTCTTCACAAATTATATAATTCTCTCACACTCCCTCCCAATTACAACATAGAAGGTATAGGAAGTTGATACATTGGGAATCAACATTAAGCAGATGATTAACAGGTCAAATAAAATTTAACGGTCAGGGTTAAAGCGGTTATTCTGCTGCTTAATTCTATCATTCCAAAAACCGGGACGCCGGTGCAGATTAGCGACAGCTACAATTAATATTTCCTTATTCCGGACATAATAAATAATTCCATAGGGAAATCTTTTTGTCTGACACCTCCTTGTACGCTCTGATAACCTGTGCCACACATAGGGGAATTCACCGATTCTGTTTAATGTGTTTAAAACCTCAGTTAAGAAATCCTTGCCCAAACCAGGAGATTCATGATTGTAGTATTCTATAGCTTGATCAAGTTCTATTTGTGCAATTTCCAGAAATCTTATCAGCATGCCATTAATCACTTATATTTTTCAAGAATTTCCTCAATGGTAAGAGACTTGATTTTCCCCTGCTCGTATGCATCAATACGTGTTTCAGCCTCTTTTGCCCATAACATGTCAAACTCTTTGTCAGAATTATCCAGACTAATAAGAAGTTTTTCTATTAATTCCACTTTCTTTTCAGGTGTTAAATTTAATGCCTCTTTTAAAATCTCCTTTGAGGCCGGCATACTGTCTCCTCCTTATGGATAAATTGATAAAAAATTCTACATTTACAATCACTGGTAAAATAAACAGTTATGTTCAAATTTATATGAACTCCAGGAAAAAAGCAAGCAAAATAGAATCAAGGATTTTTCCCTGAGATACATCTCATTCCAAAACAGATAATACATAACTTGTCGCCATCTATGCCCTCCCGAGACACCAATAGTACCAATACAAACAACGTGCTTATTAATTTTCAATATACTATTTTACCATTCACTACTATTTTAGGGCTCTCATCCTTACTTTTTTTGCCAGATCAGAAACACCCTTTTTATCTTTCACCGGCAAAATCGTAAATCCGAACTCAACCTTTTGAGGATAAGTCCTGTATTTATCAATTACACCCGGACCGCAGCTCCCGTTTCCAAGGCCCAGCTGCAGGGCATCAAGGCACAGATAAATTTCCTTTCTCGGAATAAGCTCATTCAGATGATCTGCCTTGTCAAGATCATGAGGAGTAAAGTGTAAAACACTCATAGACATCGGTTTGTCTGTCACAAAAAGAAGGCCCTTCTCTTTTTTATCTGACAAAAATACCCAGCGTACATCTTCTCTGTTTCCTGTCTCCTGAGGCCTTACATAGGGCACAAGCATATCTGTTACTGTTGATTTATATATGCCGATTCTCGATCCCTGCTTTCTGTCAGGATAATTCTCCTGCGGGCCCCTTCCGTACCACTTTACTTTTTCAAACTCCTCATTAAGAGCCATAATTACACCCTCTTTCGGAAGCATCGGAAGTTTTCCGAACGGTGTTACACTGGCTTTTATATGAACAATACCGTCTTTGAAAATTTCATAAATCAGTTTAACAAAAAAGCCTTTTCCTTCTGCTCCGGAACCTGTCTGATGCACGTAAATTTTTACACTTCCGTGCTCCCTCTTAAATACTTTCAAAGTATCTGCAGAATACTTAAGATCATTCAGTCCCGCGTCAATCCATCTCTTCTTCATGTACATGTTGTTATCAGTAGGCGCTCTGTAGCAGTTAAGTACTGGCCCCTTTATTTCTGATGAAGATGAAAAGATCTCTCTTCCGTTTGTAACATAGGAAATTATTGATCCTGTTTTTCTGTCTATTTTTATACTGAACCTGCTGCCGCTGACAAAAATCCCGTCCGGAGATTCCGACACTTTAAGGCTCTCATTTTCCCGGCAGGGTAGCGGTTCAGCATCCGGAACCGGAATATCTATTTTTATCTGATCCCATGCAACTTCCCATCCTTTTTCCGCCCACTTTGTATCATGTTTCAGGCGGACCGAGACATCTAACCAGTACTCCCTGCCTGGCAGAGGTTTTATTTTTGAAACCGGAAGATTGACAAAGCGCGCATCCTGAGGAGGAACATCCACATTTTCAAGAGTGCCGGACTCTATAACTCTTCCGTCTTCTGAAACTGACCATACAATGTCAAATTCATTTACATTTGTAAAAAATGCTTTGTTCCGGATAAGAATTCTTCCCTTTGCAGGATCATCAGGTTTTACGGAAATGTTCTGGTATATTTTTTTTACTTCCCATACCTTCGGAGGAAGGGATCTGTCCGGAAACACAACTCCGTTTATACAGAAATTACCTGAATTCGGCTCATCTTTAAAATCTCCGCCATAAGCATAAAATTTTCTTCCAGCCTTGTCTTTCCGAAGGATTCCCTGATCAACCCAGTCCCAGATACTGCCTCCCTGAAGCTGGTCATAGGACTCAATTGCTTCCCAGTATTCGGCAAGATTGCCGATTGCGTTTCCCATTGCATGAGCATATTCGCACATAATAAGAGGCCTGTCATGCTTCTCCTCAGCATAACGGACAAGAGTAGAAATTCTTGAGTACATTGGGCACACAATATCAGTATTCCACCTCTGGCCTGCTCTTTCGTAGTGTACAGGTCTTGAGGGATCACGGCTGTGAATCCAGAGATAAGCCTCTTCAAAATTTGTACCGTTACCAGCTTCATTACCCATTGACCAGATAATCACAGAGGGATGATTTTTATCTCTTTCCACCATACTGTAAATTCTGTCCAAATGTGCTTTTTCCCACTCCGGTCTGTTTGCAAGGGTTTTTTCGGGATTGTACCCCATACCGTGGGATTCTATATTTGCCTCGTCAATCACGTAGAGTCCGTACTCATCACAAAGCTCATACCAGAAAGGATCATCAGGATAGTGGCAGGTTCTTACTGTATTAATATTCAGCCTTTTCATAAGCCTGATATCCCGGATCATGGATTCTCTTGTAATAAAGTGGCCTGTAACAGGATCGTGCTCGTGACGGTTCACCCCTTTGATTAAAACCGGTTTTCCGTTTACAAGAAGCTGCCCTCCTTTAATTTCCACTGTTCTGAAACCTGCATGAGCGGATAAAATTTCTATTACCTCTTCCTGCCTGTTTTTTAAACGGACAATGACAGTGTAGAGATTCGGTTTCTCTGCAGACCACTTTAATGGTTCATGAACAGTACATTTTACAGGGATAATTGTTTCTGCTCCAGGCTGAACATAAACAGCGCTGCCTTTGAGTTTTACATCAGGCACACTTTTGCCTGAGCTGTCAAGAAGTTCAACTTCAACAGAAGGACGTTCAACTCCTGTTTTGCCAAGATTTTTAATTCTTGCTGTAACCTTTAAAATACCGTCCCTGTAATTTTCATCTAAGCCTGCGCTGATTTCCAGATCACAGATAAATACCTGAGGAACCGAATATATGTAAACATTTCTGAATATCCCCGATAAACGCCAGAAATCCTGATCTTCAAGATATGATCCGTCAGACCATCTGTAAACTTCAACTGCAAGCAGATTGTCTCCCTCTTTTAAAAGGGGAGTTATATTAAATTCAGCAGGTGTCCTGCTTCCCTGACTGTATCCGACTTTTTCTCCGTTAATCCAGAGATAGAAAGCTGATTCAACCCCGTCGAAATGTATAAAAATCTGTCTCTCCTTCCAGTCCGATGGTACTTTGAAATATCTTCTGTAAGAGCCAACAGGGTTGTTATCGTTTGCAATAAACGGAGGATTCTTTTTAAACGGATATCTGACGTTTGTATAGATCGGTGTTCCGTACCCGAGCATCTGCCAGTTTGAAGGTACCGGAATTGTGCTCCACTTTGAATCATCAAAGTCTGTTTGATAAAAATCAACCGGTTTTTTATCAGGTGTTTCAACCCAGTTGAATTTCCACTCTCCATTAAGCAGTCTGCAAAAATCCGAATTTAATCTGTCTCCGGAAACAGCCTGGTTTACGGACGCAAAGGGCATTAATGTTGCATGGGGCCTTTCTTTATTTCTTGCAATAACTCCGGGATTTTCCCAGTCATGTACCTGAGCATAAAGCCCAAGACTGACAGCACAAAACAAAACTGATAAAAAAACATTCGTTTTCATAAACATCATCCTTGTAATATTAATCACTGATTTCCCAATGACCTCTTTGCACTCTACGACCCAAGTTGTACTTGAGGCGGAGGAAAATAAAACACTTTTCCCCGTTTTTATACTCCTTTTTCAAATCCCTTCTGCTTCTCTTTTACAGCATGGTTAGATCTTTTTATATTCCACACTCCATTTTATTTGCTTTGACATTTCCGACCGGATCGTAAAAACTCTCATTCCTCCGTTCTTTTGAACTGACACTAGTTTTGCTCCTCTGCATATAAAATTCTTAAAGCTATAACCCTTAACCTTTGTCACATAGATTTTATATGGATCATTTGCAACTATTTCACTAATGCCGAAAAGAGAATTATTTTGCCACTTAACATTTTTCAGATCAACTCCTCCACACGATACATGACGATTCGTTGCAGCAATTTGAGGATGATTTTTTCTTTTTCTGATTGAAAAAAGCTGGCATCCGTATTTTGTGCTTATCTTTCCGGGAACAAAGTAACCTTTAAAAATTCCCGACAGCTTCTTTGTCCAGAACTCAAATAAAATGTATTCCTTTTTCGGATCAAGGCCTAAGTCTCTGAAATAGAGCTTCTTATATCTTTCCCCTGTCCTGCCCAGCACAACCCAGGTCTCAAAACTCCTGTTTATTCCAAGAAGGAAAAGATCGCATAATGGATTTCTATTCGCATCAAACGGTCTTTCACCCTCTCCGCTCACTTCAGTATCAGCCATATAAAGATTCATTGAACGGCTCGGATCAACATCATATATCTGTTCTGGTAATGTAAACAATACAGGCGCTGCCCTTTTTGCCGGTTCAATGCGCTCGGTCTGATAAACTTCAGGTTTGTCTGTAAGCATCAAAAGAGAACCTGTGAGTGATGTAACCATTGTAGAACGATAAGCATCGCGGCCCTTTAGTTC
>JAGGVB010000008.1 GCA_021158245.1 bacterium
ATATTACATTGCCCGTTATAATACAAAATTTTTGGATATCTAATCAATTTAGGCCCATAATTTTTAGCTTGCATTTTTATTTATTATTAATTAGATTTAATTTATTCATTTAATGATGTTAAATTAATTAATTTCTATGATTTGTTTAATATGTTTTATATTTTAAAAGTGTATTAAGCGTTTCTAAAAAAGAACCAGATTTTTGCTATACATGTTACAGAGGAGTTTATGGGCTCTAAAATAAGTAATGTAGAATACTTTCTCCCTTCAAAAGTGCTTAATAATATAGATCTTGAAGAAAAATTCAAGACATGGAGCTCGGAAAAGATAGAAAAAAAAACCGGTGTAAGAGAGCGGCACATTGCATTTGAAAATGAGACAGCCCTTGATTTGGCTTTTTCTGCCTCAAAAAAAATAATGAGTAAATATGATTCAGCACCCATTGATTTTATCCTTTTCTGTACTCAAAGCCCTGATTATTATCTGCCTGCAAATGCCTGTATTCTTCAGGATAGGCTGGATCTTCCAAAAAGTATAGGAGCGATGGATTTTAATCTCGGGTGCTCCGGATTTATTTACGGGCTTGCTGTTGCGAAAGGACTTATTGCATCCGGAATGGCTTCAAATATTTTATTTGTAACATCAGAGACATATTCAAAGCACATAAATGAAAATGACAAGAGTAATCTTACGATTTTTGGAGATGCGGCTGTAGCAGTAATTGTTAGTGTATCCGATAAAGAAAAAATAGGAGAATTTGTACTTGGCACGGACGGAAGCGGTTTTGAAAATTTGATTGTTCCCAACGGCGGTTTGAAGAATAGATTTAATCCGGATGCTCAGTTGAAGATTGATGAAAGCGGAAGCGGGCGGACTTTAAATGATTTGTACATGAACGGGCCCGAGATATTCAACTTTACAATTAAAGCTGTCCCTGAAGTAGTGGAAAATGTTTTAGAAAAAAACAATACATCTCTTAAGGATATTGACTATGTAATTTTCCATCAGGCAAACAAGTACATCATAGAATATTTGAGGAAAAAGTTGAATATTCCGGAGCATAAATTTTATGTTAATCTGATCAATACAGGCAATACGGTTTCGTGTACAATTCCCATAGCTTTAAAAAACAGCATGGAAGAATCTGTAATTAAAAAAGGAAGCCATGTCCTCCTTGTAGGTTTTGGCGTTGGATATTCATGGGGAGCAACAGTAATTACAATTTAACAAAAAGTTGATATTTTATGGACAGGGCAGTAATCAGAAGATATAAAAAAGGGGACAGCACAGGTATTTCAGAATTCATGAAAAGATGTTTCCTTGAGAATAATCGGATTGTGGTGCGCTCTCATGAACCGGAGTATTATAAATGGAAATATGAGACAAATCCTTATAGGGAACCTGTTGCCTGGGTTGCAGAATCGAAGAATAGGATTGTTGGCCTGATGAGTGCAATTCCAAGGATGCTTTGGATAAACGGCAGGGAAGTGCTTGTTGCAGAGAGCGGCGATACATTTGTAGATCCTGATTTTCGGGGTGGTAATATTTTTTTACGGCTGGCTCAAAAAGTTTATTCTGATTGTAATGAAAGAGGATTCAATTTTATATGTGGTATTCCTAATCCGGTTTCGTATCCAGTAATTACAAAAATTTTTATGTATAAGCCTCTGTTTATTTGTAAATCACTTGTACGGCCTTTAAATTTTGACATGATAATTCAAAAAAAGATACCAGTAAATGCAATTTCAAAATTGTTGGGAATGGGTATAAAAAAAATTTATAATACAATATGGAGTATAAACAAGGACGATTCAGTATTTATTAAGCAGGCAGAAAATGCAGATAGTGTTTTCGATCAATTATGGGAAAAGAATAGCATGTTTTTGAACTATGGTTTTGTCAAAGACAGTAAATATCTTAAATGGAGATTTTTTGATAACCCGGATGAATATAAGATTTTTAATCTCAGCGAACATGGAGAAACCATAGGCTGGATTTCCTTAAAGTTCAGTACGGTAGTTGGTTTTACTTTTGCTCAGATTGTAGATTATTTGCTGCCGAAAGAAAAGCACAAGGTTTATATCCGCTCCATAATAAATTTTTGTGCAGATACTGGAGTGGATTTTGCAGAAATTTGGGCTGTTTATGATTCAATGTTGTATTCGGAATTACGTAAAACAGGATTTATGTCAAGGAAAAAAGAATTTCGGTTTGTTATGAAAGAAAACAAAATGGAATTAATGCCCGAAATGCTAAATAAAAATTTATGGATATATAACCAGGCAGACAGTGATAATATTTAATGTCTGTAATTATAATATTATGAATAAACTTATTAAACATTGGAATCCGATATATCTTCAGATGCAGGAAATATTCTTGGGATGTCATCCGAGTTTTATATATGAGAATTCAGCAAGAGAATTGTCAAACAGTATACCTGTATTTATCTTTCATACTGTTAAACCTAAAGAATTTGAAGAGAAACTAGTATTCCTTAAGAAGAATAATTACATTATAATTACCGCTGAAGATATTTATCAGGTAATAACAGGTAAAAAAAAGATACGACCGAATACGGTATTGCTCACTTTTGATGACGGAAGAAAAAGTCTATGGTGTATTGCATTCCCGTTATTAAAAAAGTATGGTTTTAAAGCAACTGCCTTTATTATTCCGGGAATTATTAAAGATGAACTTACTGTAGGACCTAATATATATGATATTAATAAGGAAAATATAAATTATTCCGATATAGAAAATTGTGATAAAAGTTTAAGCCAGATTATCTCGTGGAAAGAGGCGGAGATAATGCATGAAAGCGGAGTAATTGACATACAGTGTCACACCAATTATCATTCAAGAATTCCTGTCAATCCAAAAATTGAGACATTTATTAATCCTGATTTGATAGACAGATATTTTTTTAAATTTGGTATTCCATTGCTTCAAAAAGTTAAACCTGATATTGATCAGTATAAATTGTTACTTGGAGCACCGGTTTATCAAAGTTATCCAGGGCAGTTGGGTCATAGAATGTACATTGAGGATATCAATCTTAGAAATTTTTGTGTGGAATATGTTAAAAATAATGGCAGGGAGGACTTTTTTAAAAATAGGTCATGGAAGAACGAGCTAAAATTTGTAGTAAAGAATTACAAAAAAGAACACAATGTTAATTATCAATACGAATCCAATGCTGATTTGAGAAGAAGAATATTAAATGATCTGTTAAGTGCAAAAGAACAAATTGAGCGCAAGATCCCTGGTAAGGTTATCCGGCACATTTCGTTTCCCTGGGGTATTGGTAGTAAAATCGCAATAGAAGTATTAAAAAAGGCCGGATATGTTTCTGCTTTTTGGAGGATTATTCCTCATAGGTCTTCTAATGAACTTGGGGACGATCCTTTTCGGATGGTAAGATTAAAACATGATTATATCTATAGACTTCCTGGACGTGGAAGAAAGTCACTGCCGGAAATATTCGGGTTTAAATTATTCAGGCGCATAACAGGAAAAATTTATTATTAATGCTATTTATTATTCTGGCATGAAAAAATTATCGAAAATATTTTTAAAGGCACTAACTAATGATAAAAAATATAAAAATTGAAAAAATAGACTTCTATTTGCCGGAAATTATCCTTCCAAACAGTGAATTAGGAAATATTTTTACAGATTGGGATTCGGAGAAAGTTGAATCTGGAACAGGCATAAAAGAACGTCGTATTTCTGCTGAAGATGAAACAGCCCTTGACATGGCGGAGAAAGCCGGACAGATGCTTCTTTCGAGTTATGATAAAAGTTCAATTGATTTCCTCATTCTATGTACACAGAGCCCTGAATATTATCTCCCAACAGGAGCATGTATTCTACAGGATAGACTGGGGCTTAAAGTAAATACGGGGGCTTTTGATTTTAACTTGGGCTGCTCCGGCTTTGTTTACGGACTTGCCGTAGCTAAGGGGTTAATTTTAAGCGGCAGTGCAAAAAAAATTCTTTTTATCACATCGGATACAATGTCCAAACATGTATTTGAGAAAGATAAAGGGAATAGAATTCTTTTTGGTGATGCAGCAGCAGGTGTAATTATCTCACCTTCCGATTCAGAAGGTGTGGGGCAGTTTGTTTTCGGGACTGATGGTTCGGGGTATAAGAATCTGATAGTACCAAACGGAGGGTTAAGGCACAGATTTGATCCCAAAGCACCTGAAGAAAGTGTACCTGGAACTGATTCAATACGTACCGATAACTATCTTTATATGAACGGCCCGGAGATATTTAATTTTACTATTGATGTTGTTCCAAAGACTGTTTATGATGTTCTTAAAAAAAACAAACTATCAATTGACCAGGTAGATTACTTTGTTTTTCATCAGGCAAATAAATTTATTATTAACTATCTGCGTAAAAAACTTAAAATTCCGGAGAATAAATTTTTTATTGATTTGGAAGAAACGGGGAATACTGTTTCTTCTTCAATACCAATAGGTTTAAAAAAATTACAGAATAAAGGAGCTATTGGAAAAGGCAGTAAGGTACTTGTCTGTGGTTTTGGTGTAGGATATTCATGGGCGGCAACAATTATAAATCTATAAGAAGGAGAGAAATAAAAGATGAAAAAGGATTATTTTATTGAATTACTGAAAGAAACTCTTGAGATTGATGAGTCCAGGCAAATTGATGAGAATACAGTACTTACTGAACTGGAAGAGTATGATTCTCTTTCAACTCTTGGTATTATTGCTCTTATTGATGAGCATTTTGGGAAGAAGTTATCAGGAGAATATCTGCAAAACATAACAACAGTAAAGAGCCTTATGGAGATGATTGGTGAAGATCAATTCAGTTAATTCTTCAAATTATTGGAATCCTATAAATCTGAAAGGCAGCACAGTTCTTGTTACAGGTGCTTCGTCAGGTATCGGTAGAGTATGTGCAATTTTTGCAAGTAAAGCTGGAGCAAATGTTATTCTTAGTGGAAGAGATAAGGGCAGGCTTGACCAGACATTTAGCGTTTTGAGCCAAGGCAGACATCATATTGTTTCACAGGATATTACTGAATATGATAAACTGGATTCAATCATTGCCGAATCTGTCAAAAAATGCGGCAAAATATCCGGATTTATTCATTGCGCAGGAATTGAGTTCACACTGCCTTTAAAAAATATGAATCCTAACTATTATAACAAACTTTTTTCCGTAAATATTATTTCAGGATTTGAGCTTGCAAGGATTATTGCAAAGAAGAAATACGTTAATGATAACGGAGCAGGTTTTGTTTTTATTTCATCAACAATGGGTGTTGTGGGGCAGTCAGGGCTTGTGGGGTATTGCGCAAGTAAAGGAGCTGTAATCTCCGGAAGTAAAGCAATGGCAATTGAACTTGCAGGGAAAAACATTAGGGTTAATACAATTGCAGCAGGCCATGTCAAAAACACAAAAATGTCTGAGGAGCTTTTTAACAGACTCCCGGAATCTGCTGTGAAAAAAATTAAAGAGATGCACCCTCTCGGACTTGGCCAACCTGAAGATATTGCAAATACTGCAGTTTTTTTATTATCACAAAGTGCAAAGTGGATAACAGGTGCTGTTATACCTGTTGACGGCGGTTATACGGCAGTATAAATTTGTGCCTAAAATGTAATAATTAATCCAGTTTTAATTTTAATCTGATTTATTTTTTGAGAAGTATATAACACTCTCCAGACTGAATAATAATCAAGAGATACATTGATTTTTTTATAAAAATTACTTAATATACAATTTAATTTAATTATAAGATAATCTAAACAATGAGAAGTTTATGAAAAATTTCAGAGAATATTTAAAAAAGAATATCGTTCTTTTTGACGGAGGAATGGGGTCGCTTATATACCAGAGAGGGATTTTATTTAATAAATCTTATGACGAACTCAATCTTTCCAATAAAAATCTTATACTATCCATACACAAAGAATACATTAATGCAGGTGCAGATGTAATAGAAACAAATACTTTCGGTGCAAATTTTTACAAGCTTAGACGACATAATATTGAAGATATTGTTTATAAAATCAATTTAAAAGGCGCTGAAATTGCAAGAGAAGCGGCAGATAATGATGTTTTTGTATGCGGATCAGTTGGGCCTCTCGGAGTTAAAATTGAACCTTGGGGAGAAATCTCATATAATGAAGCACGCGAAGCATTCAAAATTCAGATATCTGCGCTTGTTAAGGGTGGGGTAGATTTAATAATATTTGAAACCTTTCAGGAAATCACAGAGATTGAGCAGGCAATTTACGCAGCAAGGGAAGTTACGGATATCCCAATTATTGCGCAGATAGCTGTAAGAGATGACGGGAAAACTATTTTCGGGTTGTCTGCTGAAGATATATCAGTCCGGTTATGCAAAACCGAAGCTGATATAGCCGGAATGAACTGTGCAGTCGGCCCCAAATCAATGCTTGAGAACCTTGAAAAATTTATTCCTTTCTGCACAAAACCGGTTTCTGTCATGCCTAATGCAGGGAGAGCCCGATTTATTGAAGGCAGAACCATTTACATGTCCACTCCCGAATATTTTGGTATATACACAAGGCGCTTTATTGATGCAGGAGCACGAATTATAGGAGGCTGCTGCGGTACAAATCCTGATCATATAAAAAAAATGGCCGAATCTATCAGGCAGAAGCAGGGCAAAAAGGATGTAGAAATAAAAAGGGTCACTCTGCATGAAATAAAGAAAGAAATGCCGAAACCTGTAGAGAAAAGAGATAAATCCGACCTTGCTGAAAAGATAGTTGATAATAAATTTGTCACAATGGTAGAGATGGTGGCGCCGAGAGGCAATGACATATCAAAACAGATCAAAGGTTCAATGCTTCTGAAAAAATCAGGAGTTGATGTGGTGAATATACCTGACGGGCCAAGAGCTTCTGCAAGGATGAACGGCATGGCGCTTGCTCTTCGTATTCAGCAGGAAACAAAAATGGAGACTTTGCTACACTATACGTGCAGAGACAGAAATATTCTTGGAATGCAGTCTGACATGCTCGGAGCAGCTGCAATTGGAATAAAAAACATTCTTGCAATTACCGGAGATCCTCCGATGGTGGGTGATTACCCTGAAGCAACTGCTGTTTTTGATGTTGATTCCATAGGCCTTACAAACCTGATTTCAAATCTTAATAAAGGTTTTGATCTCGGAGGCAAAGCTATTGGCAAGCCTACCGGTTTTTTAATTGGAGTAGGAGCGGATCCAAACAGTATAAATCCTGAAAGAGAGATAAAAAGGCTGCGCTGGAAAATTGATGCAGGTGCTGAATTTGTAATAACTCAGCCGGTTTTTGACATTGATTCTCTTGTAAAATTTATTGATAAAGTGAGTGATCTAAATATACCTTTTATTGCAGGAATATGGCCTCTTGTTAGTCTGCGGAACGCTGAGTTTATGAGAAACGAAGTTCCAGGTGTAACTATACCTGATGAAATAATTGAAAAAATGAAAAGATTTTCTGATAAACAAGACCAATTCCGAATAGGAATAGATATAGCTAAATCAATGATAGATAAAGTTAAATCATTTGTAGGCGGCGTACAGATAAGCGCACCATTCAATAAATACAGTACAGCCGTTGAAGTTGCCGGACAAGTTTTGGAGAAAGATTAGGCCTGTGCTTTATTTTATTCCGTCGGAGGTTCATTGCAGGTTAAACATGTATTGATTGATTTCATCCTTAAAGAATGGCTGTTAACCGTCTCCATTGCAAGTTTAGTATTGGCATCAATTTATACTAAAAATTTTCCGGTCTATTCAACTCAGGAATTCCAGATATTATTTATCCTGTTTGTGCTTTTTATTGTAGTCAATGGGCTTCAGCGTAGCGGTTTAATATTAAAGCTGTCTCAAAGTATCGACGAGGGTAAAGCTATACCATTAAAACTATTAATAATTACATTTTTTTTATCAATGGTAATTACAAACGATATTACCTTGATCGTGATTGTACCGCTAACTCTTGCGCTTAATATAAACCGTAAAGATATTCTTGTTATATTTGAAGCCCTATCTGCGAATGCAGGATCTGCATTAACACCATTTGGCAATCCGCAAAATCTTTTTATCTACTGGTTCTACGGATTACACCCAATTGAATTTATTGCAGCGATTGCACCACTTTCAATAATTTTTTTATTAGTCTTGTTTGCTGCATCGCTATTTATTAAAACTAACAATTCACAGATATTTTCTGAAACCAAAAAAACCGGTAAATACGCATATATTTATGGAATTCTGCTTTTGATAGTACTGTTGATAGTGCTTCATGTGCTTCCTCTTATTGCAGGGTTAATTATAATTATTTTCGTACTATTTCGGGCTTGCTGAAAATATGAAAATAATATTTGAATCACGAATAAACCATTCTGCACATATTTTCCTGTTTTCTGCATTGGTTAGCCAGGTAATGAGCAACGTTCCGGCATCTTTATTATTTGCAAAATTTACTGAAAATTGGAAGGCATTACTTTGGGGTACGAATGTCGGAGGATTTGGAAGCCTTCTTGGGTCTTTTGCCAATCTGATCGCATACAAAATTTACGTCACACATGAAAGCACAAATAATTCCAGAGCATTCACAGGGAAATTCATTCTAATAGGATATACGGCGTTTTTTATGTCAATAGGACTGTATTTTTGTTTATACGGGTTTTAATTTTATTTACAAGCATCTGAAAAATTCCAACTCAACAAGTCCCAGGGATGTCATTTCCAAAATATTTTATCGGGGAAGACTCCAGTATATCCCCGTATGGGCGTGGTATTTGTAGAACGTAAATATTAAAATTAAATTTAGTCCAGTAGTGACGGGATATTTATTCTCGATAATTTTAATAATAAGATTCCTCAGTTGTTGCTGCTCCTTCGAAATGATAGATTATAAGAAAGTAAAAATTTTGAATTTGAAGGGAAATGGATGTTGAATCTTGAATGTTGAATTAAAAAGATCCATGTCTCGTCCTGTAAAAGTTTCACTTTAGAAGGAGGTGAAAATCCTTTTCACTTTTCACTGGAAGTATTGCCGAGAAGGATTCTCAATTAGTTTGTTGATAATCGATGCATCGTTCTCATTAAAAACATTTTTCAGATAGTAAAGGCCAACCATTAAACTAATTGTTTTACTCGGCCTGCATTGATCATTAGAATAATCTTTTTTAGGCTCTTGTTCAAAAAATGACCAGCCTATTGAATCTCTGCATATGAGAAGTTTCTGCATAATATTTACTATCCGAAGAATTTCAGTTGAATTCTATGTAAATTAATGACTTGTGGATATTAAAAATTCCTACAATATTTAATTTCAAAATTTTTGCTTGTAAAAGTGCCTGAATTTTCTAACTTTGACACAAGATAAAGTGTTTTTATAGGGCATTAGTACCCCTGTTAGTGATTTTATTTTCGAAGGTCAATCACTCACTAATTAAAGCAATTAGCCCTTTTATTCTCAAAATGTCGCAATTATGAGGCAACGATTAATTTATAAAAATATCAATTCCTCTAAAGTTGTTTTATTTTAGAGTTAATGCACTGTAATGAATTTAAATGAAACAAGTTGCCTTTTATCTCAAAATATTGCAATTTAACATTATTTTTATTTAAATCAAATAAAGGAAAATATTGTTATTATCATTTTGAAGATGGAAATGCGCTTTGTTAAGTAAAATCCGGTTTATTTAAGATACTAATCTATAGGCGGAAAACAAAAGGAGTTCCGATGTTTGAAAATTTTCCAAAATTGCGTCCCCTAATGCCAAAAGAAATCAAAGACATTTACTCAGGGCTTTACAAGTCAAATCGTGAAGGTCAGACAACCGCTTCGTCATTAGCACAGAAAATGGAGTCATGGTTACATAGGCAAGTCGCAAGTGATGTAGCCAACCTACAATATCCTGAAAAAACAACATTGGAGTTAGGTGCCGGCACACTTAATCAACTGCAATATGAGCCCGTAATTTACTCATATGACATAGTTGAGCCTTTCACTGATCTCTACAAATGTTCACCTCTTGTGGGAAGGGTTAGAAATATTTACTCGGATATTTCCGAAGTACCGGACAGTTGCCGCTATGACAGAATCACTTCAGTAGCCACACTTGAACATATCTGTAATTTGCCGGAAGTGATAGCGCTGAGTGGACTTTTGTTGGCAGAAAACGGCGTGTTTCGCTCAAGCGTTCCGAGCGAAGGAACATTGCTATGGACACTAGGTTGGAAGTTGACTACTGGGTTGGAGTTCAAAATAAAATATAGGCTTGATTATGGTTTGATAATGAAGTATGAGCATGTAAACACGGCAGATGAGATTGAGGAGATATTGGAGTATTTTTTCAAAAACGTTAAATGCAAGGTATTTGGGTTATCTAAGTCAATTTCTTTTTATCGGTACTATGAATGCCGTAATCCAAGAATTGATAGATGCCGTATGTTTTCAAGAACACCGAGTGCCTAACCTGAATTTATCCAAAAAATTCACGATAAATCGGGGCACGCCAGTGGAAAAGTAACTCCGTAAGGAAATAGGATAAATTTTTTACAAGCATTCTTTAAAACTTGCACTCAGGCTTTTGCTGGAGTTTTTCATCAAACGGTGTATAAAGCCTTATCATTGAATACATTTCCTGAATTAACACTTAGCTAAACTCAGTTAGCTAAGAGCGGTTGCCTGCCGAAAATATAGAGAAAAATAATTTTAAATTTGTTGTACCGTTCCGTGTGTTCCTATTATTATTTTTCAGATTTATTTGTAAAATTTATAATCAAATGAGCATTAAACAAAATCATATTATCTCAGCCTCTTTAAATTCTCCGGAAGTGCAATATCCCTAAAATATAGATTGATTTTTACTACCGATTTTTATTATATTATAGAATATATTTAATCTTGTTTAAAAGCATAGTAAAAAATTAAATAAAACAGCAGGAATGAGAGATGGATACCTACAATTTCAAAGAAGTTGAATCAAAATGGAAAAAGATATGGGAAGAAACAGAGCTGTATAAAACTGATTTAGATGATTTGAGTAAAAAATTATACTGCCTCGTAATGTTTATCTACCCCTCAGGAGACAGGCTTCACATAGGCCACTGGTATAATTATGCACCTACTGATACCTGGGCAAGATTTAAAAAGATGCAGGGCTTCAATGTTTTTGAACCTATAGGATATGATGCTTTCGGACTGCCTGCAGAAAATTATGCAATTAAAAAGGGCGTTCATCCTGCATTATCTACTGCTGAAAATATTGACGCTATACGCAAGCAGCTTAAAGATATAGGAGCAATGTATGATTGGTCCAAAGAGATAAATACAAGTGAGCCTGAATATTATAAATGGACCCAGTGGCTGTTTCTGCAGCTGTATAAAAACGGGTTGGCATACAAGAAAAAGGCTCCTGTCAACTGGTGCCCTTCATGTAAAACAGTACTTGCAAATGAACAGGTTGTAGAGGGAAAGTGCGAGAGATGCAATTCGGAAGTTATTCAAAAAGATCTTGAGCAATGGTTCTTTAAGATTACAGATTATGCTGATAAACTTTTAGAAGGGCTGAACAGAATAGATTGGCCGGAAAAAACAATTGCAATGCAGAAAAACTGGATTGGCAGAAGTGAAGGTGCGTGGATAAAGTTCAAACTTTCTGAATATGAGGAAGGAATCGAGGTCTTTACAACCAGGCCTGATACTCTGTGGGGTGTTACATACATGGTTCTTGCACCGGAACATAAACTTGTTCGGGAAATAACAAAACCGGAATATATGAACGATGTAGAATCTTATATTAAAGATACAGGAAAATCTTCAGAGATTGAAAGGACCTCCACAGAAAAGGAGAAAACAGGTGTTTTTACAGGGGCATTCTGTATTAATCCGGTGAATGGAGAAAACGTTCCTGTGTGGATTGCAGATTATGTCCTGGCAAGCTATGGTACTGGTGCTGTTATGGCTGTACCGGCTCACGATGAAAGGGATTTTGAATTCGCCAAAAAATACAGACTGCCGATAAAAGAAGTCATAAGCCCGGACGGTAATGACCATGATGAGCTTGATGGTGCTTATACTGAAAACGGAATAATGATAAATTCAGGCCCATTCTCAGGTGTTGATTCAAAGTCCGGCAAAAAACAAGTAATAGAGTATCTTGATGAAAAAGGATGGGGCGGGGCAAGAATTAACTACAAACTCAGAGATTGGCTTATCTCGCGACAGCGTTACTGGGGTGCGCCCATACCTGTGATTTTATGCGATTCCTGCGGCACGGTACCTGTACCGGAAAAGGATATTCCTATAATACTTCCGGAAGAAGTTCAATTTAAGGAAGGCGGAGAATCCCCTCTTTTAACTAACAAAGAGTGGGTTAAAACAAAGTGCCCTGTTTGCGGAAGGGAAGCGAGGCGTGAAGTTGATACAATGGATACATTTGTATGCTCTTCATGGTACTATCTAAGATATCCTACACCTCAGTTAAGCGATAAACCATTCGATAAAGAGATTGTTTCAAAGTGGCTTCCTGTTGATCAGTATGTCGGAGGAGCGGAACATGCTGTAATGCATCTTATGTACGCAAGGTTTATTACTAAAGTTCTTTATGATTTGAAATTAATAAATTTTGACGAACCTTTTTCGCGGCTTATTCATCAGGGTGTTATAACTAATAACGGTGCAAAGATGTCAAAATCACGTGGTAATGTGATTAATCCGGACATTTATATCCAAAAATTTGGATCTGACGTTTTTCGTATGTATATAATGTTTATGGGATCATATACAGATGGGGGCGACTGGTCGGATGAAGGGATATTTGGAATACACAGATTCCTGAATAGAGTGTGGCGTTTAATACGGATGATAAAAGAAAATCCTCCAAAGGGCAATGGAACAAATAATACGGAAGAACTTGAAAGGGTCCTTCACAATTCAATTAAACATACAACAATGGATCTGGAAAGATTCCATTTTAATACATGTATAAGCAGAATTATGGAACTTGTAAACTATATGTACCTTTATGTGCAGGATATAGATTCCAAAGATCAGGAAAAAGAAGTGCTTGATTCTGCCGTCAATAATCTGATAAAGTTAATTTCTCCTTTTGCCCCTCATTTTGGCGAAGAAATGTGGAGGGAAATAGGTAACAGGGATAGTATATTTTTGTCCGAGTGGCCAAAATGGGATGAGAATAAAATCAAGGAACAAAATACAACAATAGTAGTTCAGATAAATGGAAAATTAAGAACAAAATTTACAATGCCGGTCAATTCGTCTGATGATGTTGTTAGGGAAAGAGCCCTGTCTGACGAAAGAGTGAAAAACTATACAGAAGGAAGAGAGATTAAGAAAATAATTGTAGTGAAAAATAAACTGGTAAGCATTGCTGTTGCATGAAGATTGTGAAATAATTAAAATAACATATCCTGAATATTTATGGAACATGGAGTAAAATGTATAATTACAGAAGAATGGATTGGGGATTAAGCGGAGGCATTCTTACACCGGGTGTAAAGAATCTTCTTGTTGCAAACGGAGCAGTATATCTAATAAGCTTGGTTTTTGGCCCTAAGTTTGTTTATTTTTTCGGGCTGGTACCAAAGCTTGCACTTTCCCATTTTTATATTTGGCAATTTGCAACTTATATGTTTCTGCATGGCGGCCTGTTGCATTTGATCATAAATATGTATGCTTTATGGCTTTTTGGAACTGAAGTTGAGCGTATGTGGGGCACAAAAGTATTTTACAAATACTATTTTATTACAGGAATAGGAGCGGGCATAATACATTCTCTGATACTGCCTAATTCTCTCATTCCTACAATTGGCGCTTCAGGTGCAATAATGGGTATTCTAACAGCATACGCAGTACTTTTTCCCAACCGGGAACTGACATTGCTTCTGTTTTTCATTCTTCCCATAAGAATAAGAGCAAAAACTTTGGCTCTTTTGTTTGCAGCATTTTCTCTGTTAAGCGGAGCAATGGGATCAAGAGACGGTATTGCTCATTTCGCACATCTTGGAGGTATGCTTGTAGGTTATGTATATATGAAACGTTACAGTACAATAACTCTGCTCGTGGACAAAGTTAAAGAGTGGAAAAGAAAGAGGAATATGCATGTCTACGCTGACAAACAGGAAGAACTGGAGAAATTAAGAAGATTGGTAGATAAAATTCTTGACAAGGCAAATGAAGTGGGCATGGAAAATCTTACAAAAGAAGAAAAGCGCTTTCTAAAACATGCAAGCAAAATACTGAACAAAGAACGGAAATGAGCATCAAATATGAGTAATCAAAATTGTCATTTTTGTAAATTCACTATAATATTGATACTTGTTTATATTTTTGCGGGTATGAAAAGTACAGAAGCGCAGAGTCATATTACAAAGGCATGGATAAATGTCAGATATGCCGGATCAACAAAAATATATCAAATCCCTTCCCTGATAAAGGATAATATTATTTATGCATCATTAAAAGATTTTGCAGGTGCTCTTAATCTTGGATTTTTCTCAAATAAATCAAAAAAAAAAGAAGTTGTAAGGATTGGTTCGCGTTCTATCAAAGTAACATCTTATAATCCATTTATCCTGGTTGATGATAAAGTTTATCAATTGGCATTGAATCCTATTGAAAGCAATGGTGAAATTTTTGTCCCGCTTTCACATTTTCTCGGAATTACCGCTGTTTATCTGCCGCAGAAAGTTCTGTTTGACGAAAACAGGTTGAGTCTGTCTGTTAAATTTTCTCAGTATAACATTGTTGCAGTGGATATAAGTAAAAGGGAAAATGGTTATATTGTCACACTTAAAACAACAAAGCAGTTCAAAAATTCCGACATCGCAGCATCAATAAAACACAACTGGCTTAATATTACCGTATATGGCGGAAAACTTGACTCAGCTTCTCTTTTTACAAAAATTAAAAATCAGATTGTTGATCAGATTTTGCCATTTCAGTTTAAGAAATCGGCCTATCTCTCTCTTAAACTAAACAAAAAAGTACTTAGCCGCAAAGTATATGCAGGAGAAGATGAAATAGTTATTTCTTTGAGAACGCTCTCTTCAGTTGAGGTTACCGGAGATATTCTTGATAAGCAGAGAAAGAAATGGATTATAGATACAATTATTATTGATCCAGGACACGGTGGAAGACAACCCGGATGTATTGGAAAAACAGGGATAAAAGAGAAGGAAATTACTCTCGATATTGCAAAGCGATTAAAAAAACTCCTTGAAAAAAATACAAATCTTAAAGTGCTGCTTACTCATGAAATTGATAAAACCATGGGGTTAAAGGAACGTACACAATTTGCAAACAAAAATAATGGAAAATTGTTTATAAGCATTCATGTTAATGCAACAACAAATCATAGTGCAAGAGGATTTTCAACATGGGTTCTTGGACACGGGAAAAGCAAGCAGGCGCTTCAGGTGGCTGAAAAGGAAAACTCTGTAATCCAGTTTGAAGATTCTCCCGAATCATATAAGGATTTTGGCGATGCTGCACATATCTTAAATGCAATTGCAAATAGTTCATATCAGAAGGAAAGTATGGATCTCGCACAGATTGTAAATAAAGAGATGAAAAAATATACTAAAATCCCTATGTGGGGAAAGGGTGTTTATCAGGCAGGGTTTTATGTCCTTATAGGAGCTGCAATGCCGCGGATACTTATTGAAACAGCCTTTCTTTCAAATAAGTATGAGGAGCGGCTCCTTAGAACAAGATCATTCAGGCAAAAGGTCGCTATGGCGATTTTTAAAAGCATAAAAATATTCAAAAAAAAATATGAACAAGGAATAGGTTGAAAGATGAGTGATGACAGGCCAATAGGAGTTTTTGATTCGGGAATAGGCGGGCTTACTGTTGTTCATGAATTATTAAAACAGCTTCCAGGGGAGAGTATTGTATATTTCGGAGATACTGCAAGGGTTCCTTATGGCTCCAAATCTCCTGATGTTGTAAAAAAATTCGGGCTTCAGGATATTCTGTTTTTATTACAGCAGAATGTAAAGGTTGTTATTGCTGCATGCCACACAGTGTCATCTGTTGCGCTTGATGATTTAAATCGGATATTCCATCTTCCGATTCTCGGGGTTGTGGATCCCGGAGTAAAGGCTGCTTCCGAATCTACGCTAAACGGGAAAATAGGTGTAATCGGCACAAGGGGAACAATTGCCAGTAAGTCCTATGATTTGAAGTTAGAACAGATATCTGATAAAATTTCAGTATTCACTCAAGCGTGCCCTTTGTTTGTCCCCCTCGCTGAAGAGGGTTGGCTTGATAATGAAATTACAGAAAAAATAGCAGAAATTTATCTTAGGCCTTTAAAAGAAAAAGGTATTGATACTCTTATCCTCGGGTGTACTCATTATCCTCTTTTAAAGGGTGTGATCAGAAGGGTGCTGGGGGAAAATGTAAAAATTATTGATTCAGCGGAGGAGACAGCGAAGCTTGTATCAAGAAGGCTCAAAATTCTCAAAATGGAAAACAGCAAAAATAATAAAGTACAGCATAAATATTTTGTAAGTGATATACCTCACCAATTTAGAGAAATCGGAGAGCGGTTTCTCGGCAGGGATATTGGCTTTGTAACAAAGGTTGATATTGAAGGCGAGGTGTCAGACAGTGCAGCAAATGCAGTAAAAATTGTACCTGCAGTTAAGAAAAATTAGACGATTAACAAACAATTTTTACCAAGTACTGCTAATGTAAAATATTTATTTGTAAAGAGATGTATATTAAATTCGTAATAATAAATTAAACAGCAGAATATTATCGTTAAATAAACACTGGTTTTGCGCTTTATGTCAGACATCTTTCATCGGGTACTTTTTGTTTGCATTTTTTAATTGAAACAGTTATATTGAACGAATTCATAAAAATTAATTCTAAAGGATGAGGGGGTGTTTTTATTGAAATTAACTCCTCTTGAAATTAAGAAACAACGTTTTAAGCAGAAAGTCAGAGGATATGATCCGGTAGAGGTGGAAACCTTTCTCGAGATGGTAGCAGACGAGTATGAAACTGTAGTCGCAGAAAAAACAAAACTTGCAGCAGAGGTGTCAAAACTTCGTGTTCAGCTTAGTGACTACAGGCAGGTTGAGAAGACATTGCAGGAAACCTTGATGAATGCTCAGGAGAATGTAAATCAATCCCGGGAAAATTCCAAGCGCGAAGCTGAGATTATGCTTAGAGAAGCAGAGTTGAAATCTGAGAAAATATTGGATGAAGCAAGAGAAAAATTAGACAGAATGAAGAATGAAGTGTCTATTCTTAAAGCACAGAAAGAATCTTTTGCTAAACGGCTAAAGCATCTGCTTGAGTCGCAGATTGAGCTTATAAAAGTGCTTGAGATTGATGATGATTTCGGCCGGAAAGAGGCAGGGCAAAATACAACATTCAGGCCAGCAGCACAGTCTAATATTAAAAGAGAGTAATTGATATAAAATTTAGGACAGTATAAGTATATTTTATTTTTCAAAATATTTGGAGGCAGTTATGCATAGGAAAATCGTTGCCGCTCTGTTTATTTTTATGGGATTGATGATAATGTCAGGTTGTGCTCACTGGAATGAAGTAATGTATAATGATTTAAAACAGGATAATACTGCAAGAATTACCCTGGTTTCCGGAGAAACAATGAATGGCACAGTTAAAAAGATTGAACCTCATCAGATTGTTATCTTGAAAGATGGAAGGCTGCATAATATATCGAAATCTTCCATACAAAGTGTAAAAATATTACCTCCTGTTTATGATGATTTGGGGAATTGTATTTCCGAATATGATATACGTAAAGTGAAGAAAAACAAAAATGCACTAATTTATGGGTTGGGGGGCGGAGCTTTAAGTTCCGGTACAAGTTTGTTTATTAGTTCAATGCTTGCGGGTGAAAACGCGACGAAAAGCACGGTTTTCGGTGAAACTGCAGCAGGAACTGCAGTAGGCACATTTCTGTTTGTTAAGGCAGGTATGGCAAAAGACAGAAAAGAGGCAATTGAAAAGATAAAGCAAGAACGGCAGGCAAGAGTTCTTAAAAAACGTAAGGTTAAAAAGAACGATCAGACAAATATGCGGGATTTAATTAATAAAGAAAAAGCAAAACAGCAGACTCTTCAAAAAGAGAGAGAAGAGCTATTAAAAAAATTAAATAAGAAGAAAAAATAATTAAAAAATGAGAATTTTATGTCTGTGTCCACAGGAATTATAGGGGGCAGCGGGCTTTATCAGATAGAAAATATTTCCGATATCAAGTGGATTCGAATTGATACTCCATTTGGTGAAACTTCTGATAAATTCTGTATTGGTAAATTATTCGGGAAAGAAATTGCTTTTCTGCCGAGGCATGGAAGGCATCACTCCCTGATGCCTTCTGAAATAAATTACAGAGCAAATATATGGGCGATGAAGAGTCTTGGTGTAGAGCGTATTATTTCCGTATCAGCCGTGGGATCATTTAGAGAAGAAATACTGCCAAGGGATATTGTCCTGATTGACCAGTTTATTGACAGGACAAAGGGAAGTACAGCATCAACATTTTTCGGAGATGGTATTGTTGCACATATAAGTTTCTCTCATCCGGTTTGCGAGGATTTAAGGCATCTTATCTATGAAGCCGGACAGGAAGAAGGGGATGGTGCCAGGCTTCATTATGGCGGTACATACCTGAATATGGAAGGCCCTGCGTTTTCAACGCGTGCAGAATCTCTGCTTTATAAATCATGGGGCGCAGATGTAATCGGAATGACAAATCTGTATGAAGCGCGTCTTGCAAGAGAAGCAGAGATATGCTATGCATCTATGGCAATGGTCACGGATTATGACAGCTGGAAGGAAAATAATCCTGATGCTTCGGTTTCACTCGAAATGGTGATAGAAAATTTAATAGTAAACACGGAGACTGCAAAAAAAATAATCAAATATGTTATTAAAAATATGCCGGAAGAACGTTCGTGTTCATGCAGAAATGCACTTGAAAACGCAATAATTACAAAACCGGCTGACATTCCCTTAAAAACAAAAGAACGACTTTCTATTCTAATAGGTAAATACATATAAATTTGGGAGATTTGACAAAAGTGCATTTTAAGGAAGTAAAAACACCTCTTAATTATACGAAAATTGAAAAAGAAATATTAAAATTCTGGGAAGATAATAATATTTTTCAGAGATCAATAGAAGAGAGATCGGAAAATAACTCTTTTGTATTCTATGAGGGCCCTCCTACTGCAAATGGCAGGCCCGGCATACATCATGTAATATCAAGAACTATTAAGGATTTTGTATGCAGATTTAAAACCATGAAGGGGTATAGAGTTGAAAGAAAAGCAGGCTGGGATACTCATGGGCTTCCGGTTGAAATAGAGATAGAGAAAGAGCTGGGATTTGAGACAAAGGATCAAATCGAAGCTTATGGTGTTGACAAATTTAATAAAAAATGCAGAGATTCTGTTTTTAAATATCTTCAAGAGTGGAATGAGCTTACCAGAAGAATGGCATATTGGGTTGACCTTAAGCAGCCTTATATTACTTACGAGGATAATTATATAGAAACTGTTTGGTGGCTGCTTGCTCAGTTATGGAAGAAAAATCTATTATATCAGGGATTTAAAATTCTGCCTTACTGCCCAAGATGCGAAACTGCATTATCAAGCCATGAAGTCTCTCTTGGTTATAAAGATGTAACTGAAAGAGCAGTAACTCTTAAATTTAAATTAAGAGATGGGGAGAATAGATTTATCCTTGCATGGACAACAACTCCATGGACATTGCCGGGTAATGTAGCTCTTGCAGTAGGGCCTGATATAACTTATGTTGAAATAGAACAAGAGTTTAATGGGAAAAAAGAACATTACTTCCTTGCAGAGGATAGGCTTGAAATTATAAAGGGTGAATTCCAGGTTATAAGGAAATTACCTGGCAAAGAAATAACAGGCTGGGAGTATGAACCCCTGTTTGATTTTATTGATCTTTCAGATGATGAACATAAGGCATATTATGTAGCCGAAGCAGATTTTGTAACTACTGATGAAGGTACCGGTGTTGTGCATACTGCTGTGATGTACGGAGAAGATGATTACAGGCTCGGATTGAAAATCGGGCTGCCTGCACGCCATACTGTGGACCAGCATGGAAAATTTAACGAACTTGTTAAAAAATGGCAGGGAAGGCCTGTAAAGGATTTTGATACTGAAACAGAGATTATTTCCTATTTATTCGAAAATAACAGGCTCTATGCTAAGGAAAAGTATACTCACTCTTATCCGCATTGCTGGAGATGCGATTCTCCCATACTCTATTATGCCAAAAAGTCATGGTATGTTAAAACAACAGAACTAAAATCAAAATTAATTGAAAATAACAAGAAGATTAACTGGTTCCCAAAAGAAGTTGGGAGCGGAAGATTTGGAACATGGCTTGAAAATAATGTTGATTGGGCTATATCAAGAAGCAGATATTGGGGAACTCCGCTTAATATATGGATTTGTGAAGAATGTGATAATCGAATAGCTGTTGATAGTATTGATATGTTAAAAGAACTTTCCGGTGCTGATAAAATAGAGGATCTTCATAAGCCGAACATTGATAATTTGAATGTTAAATGCCCGAAATGCGGCGAGCATATGACAAGAACTCCTGAAGTAATAGACTGCTGGTTTGATTCAGGTGCAATGCCTTATGCTCAAATTCACTATCCTTTTGAAGGCGAAGAACCATTTAAAAATGGCTTCCCCGCTGATTTCATTGCTGAAGGAGTAGATCAGACAAGGGGATGGTTTTATTCTCTTCTTGCAATATCAACATTAATTTCCGGTGTGCCTTCATATAAAAACTGCCTTTCAGTAGAAATGATTCTTGATAAAGACGGGCAAAAAATGTCAAAATCAAAAGGGAATACGGTAAATCCTTTTGAAATTTTTGATGTTGAAGGCGCAGATGCTTTAAGATGGTATCTTTTTACTGTAAGCCCCCCATGGGTACCTACAAAGTTTGACAGAGAAGGCGTAAAGGAGGTTTTAAGAAAATTTCTTGGAACACTGGCAAATACATACTCCTTTTTTGTGATGTATGCAAATATTGATAATTTTAAACCTGGTGAATATAACATACCTGTTGATAAGCGTCCTGAGATAGACAGATGGCTTATTTCAGCGAGAAATTCATTGGTTAAGAATGTAAATAAATTACTTGAACGCTATGATGTCACAAAAGCAGCGAGGGCTATTCAGGAGTTTGCTATTGATGATCTTTCAAACTGGTATGTAAGGAGAAATAGAAGAAGATTCTGGAAATCTGAAAAAGGAGATGACAAATTTGCCGCATTTGAAACTTTATACGAAACACTTTTAACAGTTTCTCAACTTTCAGCTCCCTTTATTCCGTTTTTATCTGAAGAGATATATAGGAATCTTTCAACAGAGATTACCAGCTCCGCTGATAGTGTGCATCTTTCATCCTTCCCGGATAATGAAGATGAACAATTTAAATACATAGATAAAGATCTTGAAGACAGAATGGATATTGCAAGAAGACTTGTTGCGATGTGCAGATCTGCAAGAAATGATGCTAAAATCAAAGTAAGACAGCCTCTTGACAAAGTATATATTAACATTCAGGGAGAGAAGAGAAAAAAATCTGCTTTATTGCTTAAAGGGCTCATCCTTGAGGAAATAAATGTAAAAGACTTTGATCTTGTTGGGGATACGAAGCTATTCTTAATTAAAAAAGCGGTTCCTGTTTTTAGCAGACTCGGGCCGGTATTCGGGAAAGATGTTAATTCTGCAGCAGAAGCAATAAGAAATCTTTCTGAAAAAGAAGTTGAAGAACTTTCAGAAAATGGAAAATTGATGATCAGAGTTAAAGAGAATGATATAGAAATTAATATAGGCATGGTTGAAATTGAATTACAGCCAAAAGAAGGTTTTGCAATTCAGAGGGACGGCGATATTACAATAGCCCTTGATACTCATATTTCCGATGAACTTAAAACTGAAGGTTTTGCACGTGAGTTTGTTAACAGAGTTCAGAATATGAGGAAAGAGGCTGATTATAATGTTACTGACAGAATAGAAGTGTATTATAAGCCTGAAGATGGCGTTGATAAGCTTATTGAAAAAATGAAAGATTATATAGCCAAAGAAGTTCTTGCAATTTTTATTAAACCGGAATTAATTGATGCTGATTTAATAAAAGAATTGGCACTTGATAATTTAAAAGTTACAGTAGGGATAAAAAGAGCAGAATCTAAATTTAATTAGCAGGTTTTATTTTTTACCCTGAAAAGCTGGAGGAAAAGCAGGAATGAACAAAAAGGACTTGGAATTTTATAAAAAGCTTTTGCTGAAGAAAAGAGAAGAGATGCTCGAACAGATGCAATTCATTAAAGCAAATGAGATGGATTCAACAATAAAAGAAGCATCAGGAGACCACTCTTCCTATTCTTTTCACATGGCGGATCAGGGAACTGATACAAGCGAACGGGAAAAGAGTTTCTTTTATGCACAGAGAGACGGTCGTTATCTGTACCATCTTGATAAAGCATTAGAGAGAATTAACGATGGAACATACGGTTATTGTGAATTATGTAAACAGCCGATAAGTAAGGAAAGGCTTAAAGCAGTTCCCCATGCACGTCTTTGCATAGCATGTAAAAATAAAGAAGAGAAATAATAACTAATTGACTGGTGGAAATATTGAAAACAGGAATTGTTATAGGATTGGTGATACTTTTTGATCAGGTTACAAAGCTTCTAATAAGAAATTATATGGCAATAGGCCAGTCAATTAAGGTTGTCGGAAATTTTATAAGATTTACCTATGTTGAAAATCCGGGGATTGCATTCGGTATTCATATAAATAATAC
>JAGGVB010000009.1 GCA_021158245.1 bacterium
GGAGTTCCGACAAAAGAGCAGATTACACAATATGTAATGGATACTCTGAATAGCGGACATGTTGTCCCTGGTTACGGACATGCAGTTTTAAGAACAACAGATCCGCGATATGTTGCACAGAGAAAGTACGCATTGGAATATATGCCGGATGATGAAGTATTCAAGATTGTTAATTTACTCTATGAAGTTACTCCAGGCTTGCTAAGCAAGTACAGCAAGGCAAAAAATCCATGGCCGAATGTTGATGCACACTCGGGATGTATGCAGCTCCATTATGGTGTTAAAGAATATGATTTCTATCCGGTGCTTTTTGGTGTATCAAGGGCGATGGGAGTTCTTGCACAATTAATATGGGCCCGTGCACTTGGCGGCCCCATAGAACGTCCTAAATCCATAACTACTGATTGGATTTTAGAGCAGGTAAATAAGGGTAAATAGTTTTATAATCAACACATATAATTGCAGGAGGTGAAATTGGATTACGAACAGTTGCAAAGACCGGAAACAGGAGAAAACATTCGGTTTAAAAACGGTGAAATATTTGTTCCTGATAATCCTGTAATTCCCTTTATTGAGGGTGACGGAATAGGGCCGGATATATGGAGGGCAACAAAAAATGTACTTGATGCTGCAGTTGACAAAGCGTACGGAGGAGAGAAACGCATTGAGTGGTTTAAGATTTATGCAGGACTGTCTGCTTTAAAAGAGTACGGAAATGACAACATTCTGCCTGAAGATACTTTGCAGGCTATAAGAGATTATAAAGTTGCTATTAAAGGTCCTTTGACAACACCTGTAGGAAAATTTGATTATGTCTGTCTGGAATGTTCAAAAGAACAGGATGGCGTTGATGGTAAGCGTCCGGAAAAATGTATAAAGTGCGGTTCTACATTTGTAACCCCGCGATTTAGATCATTGAATGTGCAATTGCGCCGAAAACTTGACCTTTACGCCTGTGTCCGTCCGGTAAGATGGTATCAGGGTGTTCCCTGCCCTGTAAAGGAGCCTGAAAAATTAGATGTTATTATATTCAGGGAGAATACCGAAGATGTCTATGCAGGAATTGAGTTTCAAAAGGGTTCTGATGATGCAGCCAGGCTTCTTGCATTTTTGAAAGATACACTGGGCCAGAATATTCGTAATGACAGCGGTATAGGGATTAAGCCTATATCTGTAACATGCACAAAGCGATTGGTAAGGAAAGCAATAGACTATGCTATCGAAAATAAGAAACCCAATGTTACGCTTGTTCACAAAGGCAATATAATGAAATTTACCGAAGGGGCATTTCGTGATTGGGGATATGAGCTTGCAAAAAGTGAGTATAGAGACCAAATCATAACTGAGCAGGAATTGTGGGACAATTATAACGGGAAAATGCCGGATGATAAAATTTTAATCAAGGATAGAATAGCAGATCAGATTTTTCAGCAGGTTCTGCTGCGCCCGGAAGAGTATAGTGTCCTTGCCACGCCTAATCTGAACGGAGACTATCTTTCGGATGCTTGTGCTGCACAGGTAGGCGGACTCGGACTCGCCCCCGGTGCAAACATTGGTGATGAACTTGCTCTTTTTGAAGCAACTCACGGCACAGCACCTAAATATACGGGGAAGGATATGGTAAATCCCGGCTCCTTAATCCTTTCCGGTGTAATGATGCTGCAATATCTTGGGTGGAGTGAGGCGGCTGACTTAATAGAGGCTGCTTTGGAGAAGACTATTTCCAATAAAACAGTTACTTATGATTTGGAACGCCAGATGAAAGGGGCTGTAAAACTTAAAACTTCCGAGTTTGGTATGAAAATAGTTGAAAACATGTAGGAAGGCAAATACGATGAGTTCAAATACAGAATATTTTTCCCAGGCTGAGCAATATGTATGTGAAGGCAAGCTGAGCAAGGCAATTGAAATCTATGAAAATATACTTAAAGACGATCCAGAGAATATATTAGCTTTAATGAAAATAGGGAATTTTTATTATATGCTGGGCCAGGTTCAGAAAGCGATTGAAAAATATCTAAAAATTATAGAGTTAAAGCCTGGTTATAGTTTTGCCATGTACCGGCTTGGTATTGCTTATTACAGATCTGCTCATTTTAAACTTGCCATAGAGACTTTTGATAAGATTAATAAAGAAGAGACAGAATTATATATGTCTTATAATTGGATGGGCTTATGCTATTATCACATGGGAAGAGAAGACAAGAGTATTGAATGTTATAAAAAATTTATTGAGCATGCTCCGGAACCTACTGTTGTGAATTATCATTTGGCAATTGCAAGCAAGGCAAGAGGAAAATATAATGAGGCGATTGAGAGTCTTTCGCTTCTAATTAATGACCGCCCTGAGCATGTATCAGCCTTTTTTCATTTGGGCATCTGCTATATGCGTATATATGATATTAATAAAGCGCTGGATATGTTTAAAAGAGTGCTGAAGCTGAATCCTGAACATAAGGCAGCTGCAGAATATTATGACAAGATTTCAGATGTTCCGCCGGTTTGATTAAAGAATTATGGTTCTGGCAGCAGAATCAATTTTATTAAGTTATTGAGTTATGTTTTTATTTAACCGGGATTATGGGTGAAGCGTTTTTAAAAATGGTTCACCCATTTTAATAAATGGGATTTATTAATGTTGAGATTCTTCATTTCTGATTTTCTGCTGAGTGCGGTTCCATGTAATAATACAGATTGGAAGCAGAATTCCATATGGGATCCAGAGAAAAAAGCGCCATGGCGCGGGAAGGAGAAATAGAAGAAGCAGAAAAATGATGCCTCCGGCCCACCCGATAATAGACGCTTTTATTGTAAACGCTTTTTCCCGAGGTCCTGATGTGTTGCGAATTGTAGCAAGTGTACCGATCAGGCCTCCGATAATACCGATAATACAGCCAATAATACCGCCGATTAAACCAGGATTCATGATTATCCCCTTTCGTTATTATTGTAAAAATCAGCTGCTGATATATAAATAGCGTTTAATTTTTTTTGTAGGTGTTTTTTCAAAAGGTTCCGGCTGTTCAATTATTTTATGGATTCGTGAATATCCAGAAACGCGTTTATTTATTGTTTTTCGGATAGATTCCAGCAGGTCATTTATCATTTCATGCATCTGCGATTCTGAAAGTTTCTCTTTCATCATTGTTTTGTCAATAGCATTATAATCAAGGTGAACACGTGCCATGATTTTTTCATCCTGCTTGAAAACCAGGGATTCAAGTACATATTCGGTTTCATTAAGATGTGCTTCTATTTCTTCCGGATAAATGTTTTCTCCGCTTGGCCCCAGGATCATATTTTTCAGCCGGCCTTTTATAAACAGGTATCCGTCTGAATCAAGAACACCGAGGTCTCCGGTTTTGAACCAGCCGTCTTTTGTGAATACCTCTTTTGTACGTTCTGGATCTCGATAGTAGCCCTTCATAACATTGGGCCCTTTAACAACAATTTCTCCTTCACCGGTGTTGGGATCCGGATTATCTATTTTGATTTTTACGTTTAGGATCGCAGGCCCGGTTGATCGGAATTTTGTAATAGATGGCCCACAGCCGGCAATAAGAGGAGAGGTTTCTGTCAGCCCGTAACCAATTGCATAGGGGAATTTTGCTTCACGGAGAAAAAATTCGACTTCCGGGGCTAACGGAGCGCCTCCTATACCGAAAAATTTAATGTTTCCCCCAAAACTTGCCATAAGTTTTCTGCCCATTAATTTAGACAGTGGTTTTCGTACACCAGGATAATTTATAAGCCTGCCGATAATACCGGGACGGTTTAATTTTGGTGCAATTTTGCTTTTATAGATTTTTTCCAGAATCAGAGGAACACTTAACATGAATGTGGGTTTTACCTGCTGCATAGCGGGGAGAAGCACTCGTGCAACAGGAGGTTTATCAAGATAGTATATACAGGCGCCGTTCATCAGGGGTAATATCAAACCAATTGTATTTTCGTATGTATGCGACAAAGGCAGAATTGAAAGAAAGCGGTCTGTTCCATCAACAGGTTGTACATTTCCCGAAGAAATGGCATTTGAAACAAGATTAAGATGTGTAAGCATTACGCCTTTTGAATGCCCGGTTGTGCCGGATGTATAAATAATTGTTGCGAGGTCTTTTTCTTTAACCTCACTCTGTATGATGCCTGCTGCTTTACTTGCCCGGTCTATAAATTTTGCATATTCCCTGCCGCCTTCACGAATGATATCTTTTAACTTATCCATCCGCGATTCAGGGGCGGTAATAGAGAAATTATCAATAATAATGGTTGTTGAAATATCAGGAATTTCCATTTCATTTAATTTGTCAAGGAGTTTGTTTGATACAAACAGCCCTTTTGCTCCGGAGTGCCTGAGTATGTGTAGAATTTCAGCAGCATGAAAATCAGGTAAAATCGGCACTGCGACAGCTCCGAGGTATAATACGGCAAAATACGCTATTGCCCAGTTCGGCATATTTTCACTTAAAATAGCCACTCTGTCGCCTTTAACTATTCCCCGGGAATGAAGCAAGTCGGAGAGAGATTGAACCTGCAGCCCGAGGGATTTGTATGTGATGGGCTCTCGTCCTGCAAATGAAAGAGCAGGGTTAGCTGAGTAGTGCTCAATACTTTGTTCGAGCAGGGCGCGGAGTGTTTTATTTTTCAGTTGTGTCATTGGAAAATCCTTTTTAGTGTCTGTTGTATAATAATAAAATATAAAGATTTTGATAAAATATAAAAGTAAAATTATTGTAAAATTTTCCCGGAGTACATATTTGAAAAAATTTGTTATTGATTTTGGTTTGATTTTTTAAATTTGATTATTATATTTGTTTAATTAAACCTTCCGGAGAAAATAAAATGAAGATTAAATACCTATTGGAATTTTTTTAGTCACATTCGCTGTTCAGTCCTGCTGTTGTGGGAGATATAAGGGATCCTAAATTAGTGCATCTTGACGGATTGAACCTCAGCTGTGCATTGCCTCAGCCTTGCCTGCAGATGATCCTTGTGCGTCAGGTTCTGACAGATGCAGCAGATGCACTTAAGAATGTTGCAAGCGGTGATTATGCAGGGGAGCACTGGCTTGCTTTCTTTGCAGTTTATATGCTTACTGCGCAGTCTGATTAAATTAGGAGTTTGTATGAAGCGGATATTTTCCTGGAATGTAAACGGCATTCGAGCATGGGCTAATAAGGGGCTTATTGAATGGCTGAAAGAATCATCACCTGATATTATTGCGATTCAGGAGACAAAGGCGCATCCGGATCAATTGTCTGATGAACTTCTGAATATTGAGGGATATACCAGTTATTTTTCTTCTGCAGTACGAAAAGGATACAGCGGCACTGCAGTTTATACTAAAGAAAAACCGGTAAAAGTTGAGTCTCTGGGAAATGCTGATTTTGATAATGAGGGACGCACTGTTATTGCACATTATCCTGAGTTTACATTGATAAATTCCTATTTCCCTAATAGCCAGGCAGAAGGCGCACGGCTTGAATATAAGCTTGCCTATTGTGATTTTGTTCTGAATAAGTGCGGAGCTTTTGTTGATGAGGGCAGGAATGTCGTAATATGCGGTGATTTTAATATTGCTCATACTGAGATAGATCTTAAAAACCCAAAGGCAAACGAAAAGAATCCAGGGTATCTTCCTGAAGAGAGGCAGTGGATGAGTAAATTTCTTGATTCAGGATATGTGGATGTTTTCAGAAACCTCCATCCGGGAGAGCCGGGGCACTACACATGGTGGTCCTACAGATTCAATGCACGTGCAAAAGACATAGGGTGGAGGATTGATTATTTTTGTGTGGATAAAGCTTTTTCGAACGCTGTAAAAACTTCAGAAATACATAAGGATGTTATGGGATCCGATCACTGCCCGCTGAGCATTACATTGGACGTATGATGATATGAATTAAAATAGATTTTTAAAATTCGGGGGCCGCAATGAAAAAAATAATCCTTAAATGTTTTTTATCTTTCATGTTTTTTTTGCCGGTTTTTTCTAAAGAGAATACTACTGGTTCCGATTCTCTAAATTTGAATAATTCTTCCCTGCTTAGTATTAACAATGTTTCCATGTGGGCCCGTTCTGATGGTGTTTTGGCAAAAGGTCCTAATTATATAAACGGTGTAGTTTACCCAAAAGGTACGGCAAGTGTGATATATACAGACGGTTTTCTCTGGGGAGGATTTGTGCATGACAACAGGATTCCTTCGCTTAGAGCCGGAGGTTCTTTATATGTCAGTGGTTTAACTCCAGGTAAGATTTTATCAGGAGGCATCCGGGAAAGTATTGATCCTTCAGAGCGTACAATCTGGAACATACGAAAAGACTATGAAACTGCAGACCTGACTGAAACTGCCAGAATTTTATTCAACTATACGGATACTACTAATCATCCAACAGTTGAAGAAATTAATAAAGTACGAAAAATGTATAAAGAATCATGGAAAACATGGCCCTGGCAGAAAGGTGCACCTTTTTATGATAAAAACAACAACGGAATTATGGATCAGGGAGAAAAGCCCGGACTTTTAAATGCTGACCAGGTAGTCTGGTTTGTTTGTAATGATGAAGATGCTTATAAATGCTGTAAATTTCTCGGCTCACCTCCTTTCGGTATTGAACTACAGGTAACATTGTGGGCATATAACAGAAAAGGCGGCAATATGGAACAGGCATTACAGCAAACTGTATTCAGACGTTACCGATTTATTTACAAGGGAACTGAAGACACACCGGATTCTGCAAGAATTGACAGTATGTTTGTCTCCATGTGGTCTGACTGTGAAATAGGAAACCGCTTAGATGATTATGTGGGATGTGATACTCTTTTGGATTTAATGTTCGGATATAACAGCAGTACAATAGATGGCGAGTTTGAGAAATACAATTTATCACCACCTGCAGCAGGATATGCTTTTTTACAGGGGCCTATTGTTTTTACAGGAAATTCGCGTGATAAAGCCTTATGTGTCTCAGGCGAAAAATATTTATATAAAAATCTAAATATGTCAGTTTTTAATTATTTTGCAGGAGACTTCATAGGGACTGAAAGTTCTATTTTTCAATCATATAGTGTATATGAGTATACCCTTCAATGGTATAATTTGATGAATGGCCTGGGGTCCCCCCTTTCGACACCCTTCGACAGGCTCAGGGTAAAAGCTCAGGACAACGCCTTAAGGGGGACAAAACATGAACAACAAGTAATGCTTTAGCATTTTTCGGGCGGAGATTTGCAGATGCCGGCCTTCAAAGCCAACCTTTTTTGTAAAATCACCGCATAGTATTTTATTAGCTTAAATTTAATATTTACGGACATTACCCAATAGATTCGATATAGAGCCTTAATTATTTTGGATATCTGCATAAAAAATTTATAACCCAGAGCCACTGGCTCAGCCAAAGGTTTGAAGATTAAATAAAATCCACATTTACAAATGTCAATCTTTTTCCTTGACTTTCCAATATAATTTAGTTACAATAAATAAACCTATTCTTAAATATATTTTGCATCATTCATCAAAGCATAAAGAGAAGCGTTTCCAAACGGGGAGAGACGAACCGGAAGTTATTAACATTAACGGACTTTGCCCTTGAAAAAACAGAACGTTTATCCTTTTTATGCAAATCCCGGCCGCCCCGCAGAGCAAAAACTATTTGCTGAAAGTCAAGTAAAAACGATAGATTGATGTTCGATGATTGTTCTTTGAGAACGGTATCATTTAAGCTCAGGAAGAATGTACTTTCCCCTTAAATCCGGACGCACTTTGCTTGCTGTAGTCTCAAAGCCAGCTTGGGTGTGCCGTCCTGGTTGTCTTATCTTCTCTGCCCGACTAATTTCTAAATTTGCTAACCGTTATTTACTATACTTAGAATTGATTAAAAATATAATTGAAAAGGTTACAGAGGTATTATCTCAACATTGATAGTAACATTATAAAAATTGAACTGTGCATACCGTACAATTTAAATAAAAGGAGATCTAATAATGAAAAACTTCATTCTGATGTTCGCCATTTTATTAACTGTTGCATCGTGTCAGAATAAACAGAACACTATGACACAGAAGGATGTCGAACAGGCCATTCTTGCCCAGGAGCACAAAGCACTGGATCGTTGGGCTGCAGGAGACCCTCTCGGTTTTTCTCAAAATTTCGCAGATGATGTCACGTACTTTGACGATATTGCTGCACAAACGAGGCTCGATGGAATCGAAGAAGTGCAGAACTATCTCAAATCTCTTGAAGGGAAAATTCCTTCCCATACTTACAAAATAGTAGATCCCAAGGTTCAGGTCTACGGTGATATTGCGATTGCTACCCTGCACTACAATACCAGTATTGACGGTAAGCCGGGCCCCCCGTGGAAGGCAACAGAAGTGTACAGGTTAACAGACGGCCAGTGGCACGTCGTACACGCTCATTGGTCTCTGGTGAAAGAGCAGTGACGCTTGAAGCATTTACACAACCAGGCATTGAGAATACGCACCTGAAATCTTAATACTCAATGGTAAGATAAATAAACTTGGTTTGTCCGGAAAGGCAGAGAGCCCCGGTAGTAATATTAACTGGGGTTTTCATTAGCCTAAGTGGGTCTTGAATCCCAAAATTATGAACGGTGTTATTACTTAAAGTTATTAAAAGCAACTAAATATTTACTGAGTGTCGAAGCGACCAAAATCATTGAATTATAGCTCGGTAAATAACAATAGCATTAACTCAGACGCAAAAACGCAGGGCGGGTTTTCCAAATTTATTAATCCGGCGATGTATAATTTTGTCATGAGAAGCAGTAGCCACTTTCTTTTGCGCTGGTTATGCTGGGGCCGTTATTTGTTTACAAAGACCGAGAAAACATTTGACGTTCATTTAAACTATGCGTAGATTTAAAACAATATGTTGCGGGTGGAAGCGATTACGAATGCATCCAGAGAATAGTCACACATAAGGCTGCCTGTTTATAAGAAAAGAGTATCCCCGCAGACCCGGCTCTTATTTAAAGACCTCCGGGGATCAGGCAGCAGCGATGATTATCAAGTAAAAAGGATATAAAGTTTAAGCGCTTAATATTTTCACCCGAACGCTATTAAACAAAAATAATATGAAACTATATATCAAATACATGGTCAGCTTGCGATGCAAAATGATGGTAGAAGAAGAGCTGAAAAAGCTTGGAATACGCTATGTCATTGTTGAGCTGGGCATGGTCAATATATTAGAAGATATAACACAGGACCAGCGTGACCAGTTGAAAAAAAACCTTCTGAAGTCAGGGCTTGAGCTGCTGGATGATAAAAAGAGCATACTGATTGAAAAGATTAAAAATGTGATTGTTGAAATGATTCATTATTCTGATGAGTTACCCAAGGTAAATTATTCAGATTATATAAGTGAAAAATTAGGTTATGATTATACCTATCTGGCTAACACCTTTTCGGAAGTCAGCGGTATCACGATTCAACAATTCATCATCAACCATAAAATTGAAAAAGTTAAAGAATTATTATTGTATAACGAATTAAATCTAACAGAGATTTCCTATAAACTACATTACAGCAGTGTCGCCCACTTGTCAAACCAATTTAAAAAAGTCACCGGTTTATCTCCCTCTTTTTACAAACAATTAAAGCAAAAACGCAAGAAAAACCTGGAAAACATGTGATATATGTAACATTTTTCCAGATATATGTAACACTTTATTGCCTCAATATCACTACCTTCTTAAGTTAAGTTTTATTGTCGATGACAAATACAACTTGTTTTAAGAACTCATTAACCGCTATTAATACATGCTTATTTTTGAAAGACCAAGATAGGTTCGTAATCCTATTAACGGTTATTAAAGTGAAATAAACCACACGAATCTACAAGTAAATTCTGGACAATTAGCGTATTCAGTCATGGATACTTAAAAAATAATTAATTTAAGTGGTACCTTATGAGAACAAACGCAATCGTATACAGTGAAAATGAATTTGGAAAGCTCGATGGTAAAGTGGCAAATGGCCTCGCCAGGCAATCGGAGAAATATAAAATTCTTGGTATTATTGACAGTTCAAAAGCAGGTCTTGATGCTGGTGAATATCTGGATGGAATTAAAAACGGGATACCCATCTTTGGGAGTATGGATAAGGCCATTGAAAATTTGGGCTATGTTCCGAAAACTTTCATCTATGGCATTGCTCCGCTCTCCACATATCTTAATGTTACCCAGCGAGATATAATTTTCTCTGCCATGAAAAAAGGCATGAACATTGTAAGCGGCCTGCCCGAATACTTTACAGATGATGAAGAGTTTGTACAAAAGGCACAAAAATATAACGTGGAATTAATTGATGTAAGGAAACCTCCACACCGTAAAGACCTGCATCTTTTCTCAGGGCGAATCATAAATGTCGATATACCGGTCATCACCATATTGGGCACTGACTGTGCTGTCGGCAAGAGAACAACAGCCCTTTGTCTTGTGGAAGCCTTAAGGCAACAGGGTGTAAAAGCATCATTTGTAACAACAGGTCAGACCGGCCTGCTTCAGGGCTCCAAATTTGGTATTGCAGTGGATGTGTTAACCACAGGTTACTCCACAGGTGAAGTTGAAAATGCCGTTGTTTCTGCTTATGAACAAGAGGACCCGGATATTATTGTGGTGGAAGGTCAGGGATCCCTGGGGCACCCCGCGTTTACTTCTTCTGTTGCCATATTAAAAGGCGCCATGCCCAATGCAATTATCCTGCAGCACCCTCCCAAACGAAATTACCGCTGCGATTTCTCCAATTTCCCCATGCCCACCCTTGAAAGCGAAATTGAATTATTGGAAGTATTCTCCAAGTCAAAGGTCATTGCCATTACACTCAATCATGAAGACATGACCGATAGCGAAGTAGAAAATACAATCATAGAGTATGAATTCAAATATGAAATACCCACAACAGACGTTCTGAAGTTCGGTTCTGAAAAACTTGTCAATCAATTATTATATATTTTCCCGGAACTGCAGGAAAGCGCATCTCTGGCATGCCAACTCCTAGAATAGAGATAGATCTCGGGAAGATAGCCCATAATGCAAAAACCCTGAAGGATCTGTATGGTTCAAAAGGCATCGATATAACAGGCGTCACAAAAGTTGTGTGCGGTAACCCTGATATTGCTGATGTTTTGTTAAAAAGCGGCATTACTATGCTCGCTGATTCACGACTATCCAATATTATCAAAATGCGTGATGTAGGAATTGATGCACAATTCCTTCTTCTCAGAACACCTTTCCTCAGTCAGGCTGAAACAGTTGTAAAGTATGCTGATATTAGTCTGAATTCTGAAATTTCAGTGATTCAAAAGTTGTCACATTTTGCGGTAAAACATGATGCCACGCATCAAATTATTTTAATGGTGGAGCTTGGCGATTTAAGGGAAGGTCTCATGCCAGCTGATTTAGAGAATACGATTCAACAGGTCTTGGAGCTCGAAGGCATTGAGTTTGCAGGTGTGGGAATAAATCTGGCTTGTTTTGGAGGAATCAAACCGGATGATGACAAAATGGACTGTTTGTCTTCTATCGTAAGGGATATTGAAGAAAAGTTCGGACTGATACTAGAGTTTGTTTCCGGTGGCAACTCTGCTAATTACAACTGGTTTATGTCAACGAAGGATATCGGAAGAATCAATAATCTGCGGTTGGGTGAATCAATATTTCTGGGCCGTGAGACCCTCAATCGTGAACCCATTCCCGGATTGTTTACGGATGCATTTGTTCTGGTTGCAGAAGTGATTGAATCAAAAATAAAGCCTTCCCTTCCCTCTGGAGAGGTGGGTCAGGATGCTTTTGGTAATATCCCAGAGTTTCGGGATTACGGCCCAATGAATAGAGCTATCCTGGGGATTGGCTTACAGGACGTCCCAGTTTCCGGATTGACTCCCCGATTGGATGTTGATATCCTGGGGGCAAGTAGTGATCATCTCATTATTAATTCAAAAAAATTGGAAATAAAAGTAGGGCACGAATTGGAATTCGATCTGAATTACGGAGCGTTGCTTGCAGCCATGACTTCACCGTACATAATAAAGGAACACGTGGCTTTATGAACACAAGAGAATATTGGGCCTATGTCGAATTGCACGGATAATTATAATCCCCGTTTGTGTACGAACGCGGCTTGTCAATTATCGTTTTCATAGCAGGTTAATGCTTTGGTTGTCTTCGGCGAAGCGTGAATTTCCCGGAGTCAGCAGATGCCAAGCAGTTTGTGGACGGTTTTCATCCTGGTGTTTGGACAAAAACTCCTGGCCGCGCCGGTAAAAGCAAACCGTTATCTGCACATCAGGTTCAATTTGATAACACTTTTCAGTTAGCGACAAGAAGGTCAGTCAATATACTACAAAAAAGACTGCTGTAATAGCAGCCTTTTTAATTTAACTCCACAGGGGCTCTTGCCCATGCGCAGCCGCCAAAATAGGATTTTCTGTAAATAAAAGATCTACTACCCTTTGATTTAAATAATTCTTAACTTGTTTTGGCATAGTTATCTGTTTGCTCCTTTTTATGGTTTGTATTGGGCTATGGGAGTTTACAATTACTTTGCCTTTTTTCAAATTACGCTGGGTGCAAACTTTAATGTACACAATCTCAAAAGATTATTTGCATATTAAAATATCTGTTTGTAAAAATTGTATTAAACCATTTAACAGCTATCTCAGTCTTACATGTAAACAGGGACAGGTGAATGCAGGAAAATGAAATTGTAAAAAAATGTCAGGAAGGAGATGTTCAGGCGTTCCGTGCACTGTTTGACAGGTATGCAGTGCCTCTGTTAAATACAGGAGTTCGCATGCTTCACAATAAGCATGATGCGGAAGATGCTGTTCAGATTACTTTTGTTAAGCTGTACAAAAATATAAAAAGATTTCGGTATGAATCAAAATTTAGTACATATCTATTCAGAATACACATAAGGGTCTGCCTTGATATGGTTAAAAAGAATAAAAGAGCGAGAATGCAGATTTTAGAAGAAAATTCAATCAAAACAGAGCCTGATTATGAGTTAAAGATGCAGATTGACGATGCAATAGAAAAGCTTCCTCCTCAGCAGAAAGCCTGTTTTATTCTTTATGCTGTTGAAGGATTTAAACAGCAGGAGATTGCAGAAGTGATGAATCTTTCAACAGGAAGCGTAAAATCAAATATTTTTCATGCAAGGGTAAAGCTGCGAAAAAAAATTTTGGCAGACGACAACGGGAGTGTCAAATGAAGTGCGGAGAATTTGATAGGTACCTCCTCGGAGAGATAAGCGGGGAAAAATTTGAAGAGCACATGCTTACCTGTCCAGAATGCAGAAGAGAATACGAAGCAGATAAAATTATCCTGGCTTATACAAAATCAAAGAGCAGCACGGAAAATGCATCCTATCTCTGGCCAGGAGTAGAAAATGCAATCTTAAAAGAAACAAAAAGAGAGCAGTATGTAAATATCATACGTAGGGTTGTAAGCATTGCTGCTGTAGTTTTATTGGTTCTCGGGATTTCATGGCAGATTAAGTTCCGATATTCCATTTCAAATTCGGATTTTCTTGCTGAATCAGCATTAAAAAGAGTTGAATCTCTTGAAGCAAAATATGAACAGGCAATTGATGATTTGGAGAAACAGGCTCTGCCCGAAATGCAAAGCATGGATACGGATCTGGCCTTTTTATACAAAGACAAGCTGGAAACTATTGACAAGCAGATAAGGGAGTGTAAAAATGCTATGCGGGAAAATCCGGGAAACGGCAGGATCAGGCGCTATTTGCTTGCAGCATTAAAAGATAAAAAGCAGACTCTTTCAGAAATGATCAAGTACAACAACAATAATATTTAGATAACAGAAAGGAAACATTATGCGGAAATTAATTCTTACCCATACTTTAATAACAGTATTTCTTGTTTCATGTATAAACAAAACCGAAAATTTAAATTGGTTAATTCAGAATGGTGAGTTTTCAAAAGCAAGTAATTTTATTGAACATAAACTTGAGAACAATGATAATCTTTCAAACAATGAAATTGAAATTTTAAATAAAAAGTTAAACGATCTTAAAGCAGTAAAAAATGATTATACAAAAACACACGATGAAGTCTTTAAAGAACTAAAAGAGAAAATCACAGATCTGACAGAAAAGGATATGCAGAAATGGGAAAAAGACTATAGCCTGGAATATTATCTGATTGACGGACAAAAAAAGTATTATTCGGGTTGCATATTTGATCTGTTTCAGGTTAACAGAGAATCAGCGCAACGTGCTGGTATTGATGACGATAATGAATATGATGCATCAAAATACTCAATGGAAACCATTAATGCTTTTAATAAAGATTCTGTATTTTCAAAAAAGATTAACGTTGCATTCAGTTATTTTCAGAATCTGGATGTAATTCCCCGGGGAGATATTTTACGGGCATGGATTCCTTATGTCCGCGAAAATAAATTTCAAACAGATATACGAATAATTAAAAAAAACATCAAAGACGTCACCTTTCCCGCAAAGGGTAATTTAACCTCAATGCTGTATTTTGAACATAAAGTGGATAATGGATACAATTCAAAAAGTGAATGGAAAAGATTTTTTGAAACACCTGAATATTCCTGGATTTCTCCAATGAAAAAACGTAAATTTATCAGCGATTCCACTTTCCTGCTACAGTTTGTATATAAATATACATCAAAAGCGTGCTATAAAGAGATTGCTCCGGAAACTATCCAACCCTGCAACAAAAAAGATGCGGACTATCAAAAGTATACCAAAGAAACAGTATACAACCAATTTACTGATTATCTGAAAAATTTATCAAAAGAAATAGTGGGTAATGAAACTAATAATTATCTGAAAGCAAGGCGAATTTATGAATGGATATGCAATAATATTACCTGGACTTCGCCCAAAGCGGTAATTGGCGATTATGCAGAATATACTGCAAAATATAAAAGGGGCGATTGCGGGGCAAAATCAAATTTATTTATTTCCCTTTGCAGAATTAATAAAATCCCTGCAAGAAGTCAGGGCGGTTGGGTAATTAAACCGCGTGGATTTTGTGCACAACATTCATGGGCACAAGTTTATTTTGAGCCTTACGGGTGGTTGCCAGTAGATGTCACTATGGGTAAAGCGTTAATCGACAGTAAGGATGAACGATTAAAGTATTTCTATTTCGGAAATTGCACACCATACCACATGGTTATTTATGACGATGATTCAGAAATTATTCCACATAAGGAATTCCAATGCTTAACCGGCGGTGGAGCACAATTAGGAGTATTCCAATGGAAAGGCGGAGATTTAGAACCCTTTATAAAAATTGATTCTTTTGTTGAATAGTAATTAAAGGAGCCCGTTATGAAAAAAATTATATCAATAATGTTAAGCACAGTAGTTCTTGCAGCGTCCGGTGTTCTTGCTGCAGATAGAAGTTTGATAAAAGATGCAGTAACTAAAAGTTTTCACAAAACCCTGAAAGTTCAAAGCGGAAAAACACTCTACATAAAAGATTCCAGGGCAGATATTGACATTTCCAGGGGCAATAACGGTCAGGTTACTGCAAATGCTGAAATTTCTGTTCAGTATAAAAACAGACGTTTTGAAGAAAAATACCTTGAGGAATGTGAGCTGATTTTGAAACCTTATGCAGACGGATTTAAAATAACCGTAAACACTCCTGCGAAAAGAAAGAGATCAGATAGAAATGTAGTCAATAAATTTTTACGAGAACTGTTCAAGGGTAATGTTGATTCGTTTTCTGAGGCGATAAAGATTAAAATCAAAATTCCTGAAAAGACAAATTTAAATATTGA
>JAGGVB010000010.1 GCA_021158245.1 bacterium
TACAGCTGCGGGAAAAACCACTTAAGAGAGTTAAGTGAAATATTGGGAGCAAATCAGATTCGCGTGGAGTACAGATTTTACGGAGAATCCGGGCCTGATTCAATTCCATGGAAGTATCTGAATTATTTTCAGTCAAGTAATGATTACCATTATATACGTACTATCTTTTCAAAATACTTTAGAGGCAGGTGGATTAGTACAGGATGGAGTAAAGGCGGCCAGACAGCATTAATCTACAGAAGATTTTTCCCTGAAGATGTAGCTGCAACAGTAGCATACGATGCACCTTTGAATCTGTCATTTACAGAAGGAAGAATTGACAAATTTTTTGAAAAAGTCGGTACTCCGGAATACAGAAAGAAAATTATCAATTTTCAGAGGTTAGTTTTACGGAACAGAGATGGTATTCTACCACTGTTTAAAAAATATTGTAAAAACAAGGGGTATACATTTGGGAAAATTACGCCGGTAAAGGCTCTGGATTATGCTGCTCTTGAATATCCATTTTCTTTCTGGCAGTATCATCACATCCCTTGTTCTGAAATCCCCGATTCCACAAATTCGCCTGAACAAATATTTGAGCATCTTAAAAAAGTGGTGTATCTGGGATCATACACAGACAGAGCGTTTGATTCAATATCAATGTATCAGTTTTCAACCGAACTGGGGTATTATGGTTATGTAACAAAAAATGTTGCCGATCTTTTGTCTCAGAATGGAAAGAATTTTTCAAATACAGCGTTTGCTCCCTCGTTCGTAAAACATGAGTTTGACCCGCTTTTTATGAGAGATATTGTAAACTGGCTTTTAAATTATGGAAATAAAATAATTTACATTTACGGTGAGAATGATCCCTGGTCTGCACCTTCCATAGAAATTTCCGACAGTATTGATGCAGTGAAGGTTTATGTGACAAATGGGAACCATTTTAGTTTCATCAGGACTTTCCCAAATAGGGAAAGATCTGATATTATAGAAAAAATCAGAAAATGGATAGATTCGGTTAATTAGATGGAATAATCATTTCAATAAATGTACATGATATGGAATGGTAACTTTCCCGATTCAGATAGAAATACCAAGTTCTTTTATAATTCTGTTAAGATATGTTCTTTGAACATTCAATAGTTCAGCTGCTTTTGTCTGGTTGTTATCAGTTTTTTTAAGGGCTTTTTTAATATGTGCACGTTTGAATTCGGCTGTTGCTTCTATAAGTCCCGTTGCTGATATTGTATGTTCTGTATCATCATGTATTATGGGGCTCAGAAGATCCGGAGTTATTTTGGAACTGTTTGTAAGGACTATTGCTCTTTCAATGATATTTTCAAGCTCTCTTATGTTGCCGGGCCATGAATAGTGCTGTAAAAGTTCCATTGCTTCAGGAGTAATTTCCGTTACGTGCTTCTGCATTTTTGTACACTGCTTATTTAGAAAGAAATCGGCAAATATGGGGATATCATCAATTCTTTCTCTGAGAGGCGGCAGTGTAACAGTAAATACCTTCAGCCTGAATAAAAGATCCTTTCTGAATGTACCGGCTTTAACCTCATTTTCAAGATTTTTATTTGTTGCGGCAATTATCCTTACATTACTAAATAGGTCTTCAAGGCCGCCTACGCGCTGAAATTTATGATACTCAATAACCTGCAGAAGTTTTGCCTGGATGTTTGGAGCGAGCTCACCTATCTCATCAAGGAAAATAGTACCTTTGTCTGCGATTTCAAATCTTCCTTTCTTCTGTTTTGAAGCTCCGGTAAAGGCCCCTTTCTCATGGCCGAACAGATCTGATTCTATTAATGTTTCAGACAGAGTAGTGCAGTTAACCTGAATAAAAGGTTTATCTTTTCGGGGGCTCATCTTGTGGATAGCCCAGGCAAGAAGCTGTTTGCCTGTACCGCTCTCTCCCTGAATTAAAACAGTTATATCCTCTCTGGCAATTTTATTTACTGTTTTCATAATCTCATCCATTGCCGGATCAGAGCCGACAACCATCTGGTAGTTTTTATCAAGCTCATTTACAAGAAATTGATTTATATCACTGAGTTCTTTATGTTTTAATGTACGCTTTATTACCATAAGGATTTTATCAGGTTCGTCAGATTTGATTAAGTAATCATGTGCGCCGAGTTTCATTGCTTCTACTGCAGATTCAACAGTACCGTATGCTGTCAGAACAATTACCATAATGTCCTGCCTGTGCTCTCTGAAATAATTCAGTACTTCAAGCCCGGACATTTTAGGCATTAAAAGATCAAGAATAACAAGAGATGGGTTTTCTTTTTCTGTAACCTCGATAGCTTTTTTGCCATCTCCTGCTTCAACTATTCTATAACCTTCAGCTGTAAGCAGATCGCTGAGAAGCATCCTTATTTGAGCATCATCATCAACAATGAGTATTTTAGCTTTTTCCATTTTATCCCCGCTGCTTTTAAAATCTGTCTGTAGTTTCCGGAAGGGTAAACATAAAAGTGGAGCCTTTGCTGTTGCTTTCGACATTTATAGTACCGCTGTGAAGCTCTACAAGTTTTTTTGTTATATACAACCCAAGCCCAAGCCCTTTTTGTCTTATCTTGTCTTTATCATGAATTTGTAAAAATTTGTCAAAAATAGAATCAAGCCTGTCAGACGGGATACCATGGCCGTGGTCAATGATAGAGATAGAAACTCTGTTTTTATTCATCTTTTTTGCAGTAATCTCAATAGCAGTTGATTCTTCCGAGAACTTTATTCCGTTCTCAATAAGATTCGTTAATATCCTTTGGATCGAAATTTTATCAGCTTTGACCCAAATAGATTTATCAATGTTTATAGAAATTGAAATGTTGTGTTCTGCGAGCATAGGTGATAATACAATAACAGCACTCTCCACTGAAGAAAGCAGATTTATCGGCCTTGGCGATATTACAATTTTTCCTGCTTCAATTTTAGTTATATCAAGAAGATCTTCTATCATGTTCTTGAGAATCAATGTCCTTTCTCTCATGTTTTTCAGATATTCAAGTATCTTTTCGCTTGGTTTTTCAGGTATACCTTTTAAAAGATTTGTTACTGACATATAAACAAGAGCAACAGGTGTTCTGAGTTCATGTGAAACACTGGCAATGAATTCAGACTTCATATTGCTGATTTCCTGAAGCCTTTTATTCTCGGTATGCTCAATTATCATTGCCTGTCTCAGCCTTAACCTGTCTAAAGCAATCAACCCGTCTCTGATGAACGGCAGCATCAGGTTAACATCTTTTTCCGAATATGAAAGACGGGACATTTTTTTGCCGAGCAGAAGAATGCCTGCAAAGGAATTATCAAGTATGACCGGCAGTGTAAGATAGACTCCGGTTTTTTCAGGAGACGCGCGGCCTGTAGTATCAATTTCAATAAATTTAATTTCACTGGGCGTAAACCCTATTTGGCGGGAGACTGCAAGCCTGCTTGTGTTTGGTTTTGGAAGCATCAGCAATATTTTATCAATCTGGAATATTGATTGGATTTTTTTAAGAGTCATGTCAATGAGGGCATCAGGATTGCAGGCCTGAGCCAGCATTTCACTGAAGTCTTCACGCATTATCTGATAATTATGTTTTGTCCTGTAAAAAATTTTATCAACAAATATTTTCAGTTTGTCCCTTAATGGTATAAGAATTATTGCTATTGACAGTGTGATGAGAATATTAACTAAATTATTTGCCGAAGGGCGGATAGATTGGGTTATTAGGCCTGCAATAAATGTTATCAGAAGATAGAAGAATACAATCGACCCTGTTAAAAGTGTGTACACAATACTTTTACTGATAATAACTTCTATGTCCATGACTTTGTATTTTACAATGGAAATAGCGAATCCTATGGGGATTAAAAGCATAAACGGATAGTTGAGAAATTCAGAAAAAACAGGATTTATACCAACAGCAAGGAATATTGTCCATAAAAATATAAAAGGGAAAAGCCCTATTATAAGAGCCCAGAGCAGCCATTGCATACGTTTTTTGTCGTTAGCTGTTGCAGCTTCTCTGTAAGATTTTATCATAAAAAATACAGCGAGCATAAGGTATACAATAAAGTACATCCTGAAAATATCATATACTCTCAGATAATATATGAAATCATTTAATGTGTCGGTTTTAATAAATATAAAATATCTTATTTCAAGAAGAATTAAAATAAGGAAGCCCGGAGAGAATAGTTTCAGTACAGGATATTTCGAATTTTTAAAGAAACCTGCTTTGTGGGGATATGTTACGGAGAAATAAAGAATGAGCCCGGGAACCAGAGAATATATTAACAGGTAAAATCCGCTTAGAAAATATTCGATGATTTGGTGATGATAGGGATAATTACGCCAGAATATAAGAAGTGTCGTACCTACAACAATACATGCCCAGCTGAAGATTTTTGCAGGAGTCAGCAGGGGCTGTGATATGTAGACAAATATGCCTATTAAGTAAAACATTACGGCAATGGAGATATTTAAGGCTACGAAGTGATTTTTATACTTTGATGTAAGATAAAGATTGGTAACCTTTATTTTACCATTCTTCAGAAAAGTAATAGGAATTTGTGATCCGGCTTTGTGTGTATCTGCGATTTTTTTTAAGGTAAGGGGGCTTCTCAGTATTTCATTGTTTACTGCAAGGATAGTATCGCCCGGAGTAAGTTTTGCCTGAGCATTCGGAGAATCAGTATTTATTTTTGTAATTATAAAGTAATTATTTATTGGCCGGACATTAATTGGAGATATGGAAAGATAGTGCTGCCTATATGCTCCGTAAATGCCGGTAATAAACATTAAGGTTACAAAGAAAATGAATCGCAATTTTTTTAAATATATTTTTGCTGCCATTTTTCGCATTATCAAAAGTTAAGTAATGAAGTTCAACTTGTTAAAAATATATTTGTTTCGGCATGTAATACCCTGATTAATATAATAAAATAATCATAGTTAACAAGAATGTCAAGAAAATAATACATAGTTGCAAAAGAAAAGGCCGGTGCAGAATAGTACCGGCCTGGAATTTAATGTTTAATTGTTTTATGCAAGTTTGTCAAAATGTTCCGTATAGTTGTGTTTTTCTTTTAAAGAGTTCAGGTAGTTGAAAAAGATATCACGTTTTTTCCTGTTAAGAAGTTCTTTCTTAAGCTGGTCTTTTACCTGTTCATAAGATTTGGTTTCTTTTTTTCTGTCCACAACCTTAATAATATGGTAACCGAACTGCGTTTCTACGAGATTACTGATACTTCCAACCGGCAAAGTAAATGCAGCATCTTCAAAAGGTTTTACCATCTCACCCCTTTTAAAGTTTTCGTAAAGGCCGTCGTTGTTTTTTGAACCAGGATCTTCTGAATATTTTTTAACGAGTGATTTGAAATTACGTCCTGATTTTGCAAGAGCAAGGACTTTTAATGCCTGCTTTTTGATTCCGGCTTTTTCTGCATCTGATTTGCCTCTTGTTACAAATAAAATATGCCTTACAGATGCTGTCCTGTCCTGTTGGTAATAATCTTTAACTTCCTGATCTGTTACAGCGTCTGCTGTAAATACATTTTTATTGAGAAATACGTCAATTACCATCTGATCATGAACATCTCTCTTTAATTTGCCCATAGTCATGTTATGAGCTTTAAGCTGTTTATTAAATTCCTCTGTGTTGGAGTAACTTGGGAAAATATTTTTAAGGTTCTGTTCAACGCTGTCCTGAGTTACTTTTATACCTTTTTTGTCGGCTTCAAAAAGAATAAGCCTTTTTTCGGCTTCTGATTTGGAAAAAGTTTTAAGCAGTTGAATAGCCTGGGAAGAATCTATCTGGAAAGCTCTTGTAACCTGGCCGCCGAGTGCCTGATATATCAAAGGCAGTACGTCCTGAGTCTTTACTGTAAATTCATCAGTAGTGATAAGTGCGGTATTCTCAGATGGTGAGAAAAAAGTATAGCCCAGAGAATCTGACAGAGTCTGAAATAATTCATACTCAGGAGACCCCTTTTTTAAAGCTTCGGTTTTATTGGAGCTGCATGATGCAAGCAGAATGCCTGCGATCATAATGGTGATAATTTTCTTCATGAAATTTCCTTCCGTATCTTTGTATAAAACAATTTTTTTAAGATAACAAATTAAGTGTTAAATAACCAGAATTATTTTATATAATATTAAGCAGCTCTGTTTTTATCATCAAACACAATTTTTTGCCTGTAACTAATGGAAATATCAATATTTTTACGGGGATTTAAAAGATCCATAATTTTAAGAAAAGTCTTATTCCGTTTTTTCCATATTCTGTTGAGATTCCTTGCATAATATGCAATACCTATATCAAGCCACCTGAATGCAAAAATATGTTTGACAATCTGTGAAATTGAGTAGAATTTTTGATGGCTGTAAATTTGTGCTGTCTGCAGTTCGGACATTGTAAAGTTTACCGGTTCAAAAACAACATGATGTGCATCGTAAAGGGACCATTCATTGAATTTTATTCTATTCTGAATATGCAGCTCATTAAAAGTCCTGGATCCAGGCAGGGGAGTAAGGATTAAAAACTGTGCTGACGAAATTCCTGACTTTTTTGCGAATTTAAGAGTTTCTTTTACTGATGCCGGTGTATCAGAATCAAAACCGTAAACAAACATTCCGTGAATATGTATTTTGTATCTTTTCAGAATTTTAATTGCTGCTTTTATATCGTCCACAGATTGTGATTTTTCCATTTCTTTCAGGCTTTCCGGATTGACAGATTCAAGCCCAATGTAGAGAGTATGGCATCCGGCCTTTTTCATCAGCTGAACAAGTTCATTGTCTTTTGCAATATCCACTCTTACCTGAGTAGACCACTTGAATTTGAAATCCTCTTTTATCATTGCACGGAGAAGATCCTTGGCTCTCTGCCTGTTTGCGGTAAAATTATCATCATAAAAGAATATCACATTATTTTTATGGTTGTAATACCGGAGCTCTTCAATTATGTTTTCAGTAGAGCGGAATCTGTATTTTTTCCCGAACATGCCTGTTACAGAGCAGAAAGAACAGTTAAACGGGCATCCTCTTGATGTCTGGATGGGTATTGTATATCTTCCACCGATTTTGACAAGATGTTTTTTTACCATATTATGATCAGGAACAGGAACAGAATCCAGATTTTTTATAAAATCAGAAGAAGCGTTGTTAGTAATTTCTTCTCCATTTTTATATGATAATCCCGGGACATCGGAATAATCTCTGTCTGTTTCCCAATGGTCGATAAATTGCATTAACGGGATTTCTCCCTCTCCTCTCACAACAAAATCAGAATGACAGAGAGCCTCGTCAGATAGAAAAGTTACATGAGGCCCGCCCATAATAACAGTGATCCCCATTTCCCTGATTTTGTCGGCAATTGCATAAGCTCTTGTTGCAGTTGATGTTATAGTTGATATCCCGACAATGTCAACGTCTTTAAGTTTTTGAAAGTCAATTTCCCCTGTCTCTTCAATAAAGAGAGATACATCCCAGCCTCTGTTTTTCATCATTGTTCCAAGAATAAAAATTCCCAATCTCGGAAGTGCGAACATTGAAAATATGTGAAGATTCGGTGCTTTGGGTTCAATAAAAACTATTTTTTTCATTTTATGCTCCTCTTGTTATGATATCATTTTTTTATCGGCTTGTTACTTTTATCCTGTTCAATTTTTTTGTCATTTTTATTAATGAGCTGGTTGATTTCTTTCTTTTTCTTTTTTAATAGATCCTCCCATCGCTGGATACCGGATTTAAGCTGATTTATCTGCCCTGTTAAAGTTTTAATTTTATTCAGCATATTCCGGAGTTTTTTATCAACTTCCGGATAGGGCATGTTTTCTATCTCCTGTTTAATTGTCAGGAATTCTCTGAAATGGTCTGATACTATTTTAATTTCATCGAGAGTATAGCCGAAGAGCTGCAGGTCAACAATTAATTTGCATAGATAGATGTAAGATTCAGGATATAGCCTGAACCCTCCCTGGCTGCGCATTTGGGGCTCAATAATGCCTTTCTCTTCCCAATGCTTTATTGTGCGGGTGCTTATGCCAACAGCTTCGGAAAGATGTCCTACTGTCAGATATTTATCTGCCTCTTTTGGCTGATTTTTATCTTCCGTATGGGAAGGGAGGCCTACTTTCTTAATTATTTTTTGAATATCATCCAGATTATAGCCCAGAGCTGTAAGCTGTTTTATGTGCTCTGCACGTTTTATCGAATCATCTGAGTAGCAGGCTGTTTTGTCTTCTGTGTATCCGGAGGGAATTAGAATTTTTAGAGATTCCCATTCTTTAAGCTGGGATTCTGAAACGCCGGCAACGGGAATGAATTCTTTCAGCAAATAAATATTTTTCTTCATATCGTACCTCAACGTATAGGTGTATTCAATTAAATATAACAGTGTACGTACGAGAATATATTTAATTGTGTGGTGATTGTCAATACTTTTTTTTATATTTACATAATTTTTACATTTATTTTACTTCCACCCAAGTTGTACTTGGTGGGAGATAGCTTTCAAAGCTGCGCTTTGAGTATATGACACCTTAATGCGAGCGGAAAACTTTCTGCGTTTAGTATAGATTACAAAATATTCAATATTACGGTACGGCATTTTTTCCGAAATCCCGATTTTGACTATTATATTTTATATAGATAATCGGGACTGACGAAACTCAAAAAACGCCGGTATAGTTATTTTTTAATGAATAAAAAAATTGTCATTTCGAAGGAGCGCAGCAACTGAGAAATCTTTAGCTTAAAGTTATAAAGTGCTCCATTCATGCGCTGTCCCTGCAAAATCCGTATTCCAGGTTTTAGATTAGCAGATGCCGGCAAAAAAACCGATTAATCATTGAATAAAATGGATACCCGCTTTCGCGGGAATGACAAATTTTGCCCAAAGTACAACTTAGGTCGAAGGAAGAAAACCCCGAGAGGTAAAAGTATTGTAATAGGATTAAATCAAAAAACAATAAAATTTCTTGGAAAAGTTAAAAAAATTACGTAAATAGAGACATTCCCGATAATAATTTTTATTTATTCCACTTATGGAGGTAAACCATGTGAGTTGTAATACTTGTTATGGCATAATGTGTTTTGAAATCCCGTTGTTAATGCCAGGAAGGATTCCTGTAATTTATGAGCCCATGGAGGGGAAAAATGAATTTGCAGCCGGTGAAGGTTTTATTTCTCAGTTCTTCAAGTTTTGTAACAGATAAAGTAAGGGAGAGATTTATTGATGAAAAATTTGTTGTTGAACTGAATGTTTCAGATATTGCTCCCTGCAATACGGAAAATGTTATTTCCCTAAAACCTGATTTAATAATTCTTGATTTTTCCAAATGCGAACTTACAGAAGCTCTTTTATGTTTTGAAAAATTAATAACGTTACATACCCCAATCATTTCAATTATACCTGTAAAATACTTAAGTAATGCACGGGATTTTATATATCCCGGAACTTCCGATTACTCTCCAGTGTGTGAAGAGTGTATTTATGATATTGTTCACATTGCAAAGAGGCTCCTGTTTTCCAATAAGCTTTATAAACGGACTCTTGGAATTAGTAGTCTTGAAAATGAAATAATCGGATTAAAGAATGAGAAGAAATTCCTTTTAAAAGAGGTTTATCACAGAGTTGGTAATTTACTTCAAATTGTGTGCAGCCTCCTGGAACTGGAATTGAGAAATATTAAGGATGAAGACCTGTCGCTTTATTTTGAATCAAGTATTACAAGAATAAGATCTCTTTCTCTTATCCATTCAATTTACATGCAGTCCATGAAAGAGGGGAAGGTAGATTTTGAGAAATATGCAAGATCTCTTGCGGAGCACCAGTACAGAATTCATAAAATATCTCCATCATCTGTAAAGCTTGACATTATTTCAGAGATTAATTTTTTTAATCAGGATAAGATATTCGGGTTCGGCCTGATTGTTAATGAGCTTTTGTCAAATTCCCTTGTGCATGCTTTCCCTGATTCTCATAGAGGAGAAAAAACAATAAAAATAAGTTTGAAAAAGAAAGAGAACAAAATAGAACTGGAAGTGAGAGATAATGGAAAAGGATTTCCTCCGGGATTTAATGTTTTGCAGGCATCCACTCTTGGTTTTAAACTTGTTAATATTCTTGTAGAAATGCAGATGAAGGGCAAGCTGATCTGCAAGAATGACAGAGGAGGGCTGGTAAGAGTGGTTTTCCCCTGTTAAGTGTATTCCATGCGGAATTAAAGGGGCCGAAAGAAGCATTTGTAATAATAGGATATCGGTAGTATCTTGAATGTAGCTAATGTCATTTATAATCTAAGACATCACTGATTATATTTTCTATAAATTTTTAGAGAGTATCAGAATATTTTTTTCAGGTGTTGTTAAAATTTTAAAAAAAATACTTGACATAAACAACTTTTATTTTTAAATTTAGAATATAAATTATATATGTTCACATAATAACATGTACTATATAAAACACAACTAATTGCTAAATTGGATTTAGGTATGGATATAATTGACAGCTCCAGCGTTATTCCGAAATACTACCAGCTTAAAGAACTGCTTAAAGAAAAAATTATATCTGGATACTGGAAACCCGGTGAAAAAGTTTCTGCCGAGAAAGAAATTGTTAAAAATTATGACTGTAGCTTAATCACTGTTAACAAAGCCGTAGGCAAATTAGTTGAGGAGGGGTACGTATTCCGGGAACGCGGCCGTGGAACCTTTGTCAGCCATAAGCAACTTTGGGGTAATTCAGAAAAACCCGTAGTACTTAAATTAATTGGAATGGTGGTCGCTGATGTGACTAAAGAGTTTGGACGGACTATTGTTCGCGGTGTAGAAGATTATCTGCATTTAAGAGGCTATAGTTTGATCATAGGAAATCATGATCAGAATATTGATAAAACTCAGAACTATATTTCCTTACTATTAAAAAAACACATAGATGGCGTTATCTTCTCGCCCGTTCTGGGTGAAAATTACGAAGCGAAGAATGCTCGAATTTTAAAAAAATTAAAACATCGGGACGTTCCCGTTGTATTGATTGATAAATATCTGCGTAATATGGAGTGTAGTTATGTTGTTTCCGATAATATTGAAAGCTCCTTCAAACTGACTGAGAGTATAATTAAATCAGGTCATAAAAAAATAGCGGTTTTAACCGGTTTGGACTGTTCCTCATTTGAAGACAGGCTGATTGGTTATAAAGAAGCGTTGAAAAAATATTCAATCCCGTTTAATCCAGACATGATCCTTGAATATGACGCCCGCAGGATTGACGCCGGCGATATTAGTGAGATTGTAAATTTTTTATCGTTGAACAAATCACTTTCAGCCATTTACGCTTTTAATTCCACATTAGCAAAGGGTATTGTCCAGGCGCTGGAAAAATTAGGCAGAAAAATTTCCGAAGATCTGAAAATTGTGAGTTACGATAACCATATTTTGCCTAACTCTGCAGAAACCACCTTTATAAGGCTTAATCAACCTGAGTATAAAATGGGTGAAAAGGCTGCAGAATTGCTTTTACAAATGATTGAAAAAGGAATCCGTAAACCCGAGAAAATAATTCTTAAATCCGAATTATTGCCGGGTAAAATGGATAACATTAACATAACAACGACTTGACGTCTAGCGGCAGTATAACATTTAACGATTTATTCTGCCGCTTTTTTTACAGAAATTAAACATGTTCACATATTCAATATTTATTGACAGGAATAATTGTTGGAACAGATTGGAAATTTAAACGGCTTGGATTATACAATTTTTGTTGTCTATTTTGCCGCTCTTATCTATATGAGTTGGAGATTAAGTAAAGGGCAGCAAGACGAGACCGATTATTATGTAGGCAGTAGAAAAATGCCCTGGTGGGCTATTGGTATCTCAACCGCGGCAACACAAACATCAGCCATCGGATTTATGTCTGTTCCTGCTTTTGTCGCCATGAAACAGGGCGGCGGTATGAAATTACTGCAAGGGGAATTTGTGGTGCCTATCGCCATGATTTTTATCATGGTATTTTTGATTCCATTTTTCAGAAAACTTGAATTAATCTCGGTCTATGAATACCTTGAAAAACGATTTAATTCTTCCGTAAAATATCTTGTTTCTTCAATATTTCTGTTAAGCCGAGGTTTTGCTACAGCCTTAGGGTTCTATATGGCAGGCATTGTATTATCAACTGTCTTTAAAATCCCTTTGTGGGTTACTATTGTACTTATTGGCGGAATAACGTTGGTATATGACACTTTAGGTGGCATAAAGGCTGTTATTTATAGTGACGTTCTGCAAATGGCTATACTGTTAATGGGCGCATTTTTAATTGCCGGTTATTCGATTTATGAAGTTGGGGGTTGGGGTATTTTTACAAACATTGTAACATTAGATATGCCTGATAGATTACAAATACTCGATCTCAAACACACCGGATTAGGAGACGGCGCTGAGTTTTCTTTTTGGCCGCAGGTAATAGGAGGATTCTTTTTATTATCATCTTATTACGGCTGCGATCAAACTCAAACGCAACGGGAATTAAGCGCGGCAACCCTTAAAGAAACACGAAAATCATTGATATTCAACGGGTTCTTTCGTTTTCCTTTGAGCCTCTTATATCTCTTTATCGGACTTACTATTGGCGCTTATGCTATTGAGCATGCTCATTTTGTCGGGATTATTGATTCAATGGGGAAAGTGGATTACATGGTACCGGTTTTCATTATGAATACGATTCCCCATGGATTTAAAGCGTTAATATTTGTCGCCATATTAGCTGCGGCAATGTCTTCGCTCGATTCAGCTATAAATTCTCTAAGTGCAGCTTCAATGCGAGATTTTATTGATCCTTTAGTATTAAATAAGAAAAAATATAAAATCTCATTTTTGCGAATAAGTAAGATTAGTACGGTAATTTGGGGAATCATTGTTACGCTATTGGCCTTCTATGTGGGAAATATATCTGACACTGTCATCGAATCAATCGGAATTGTAGGTTCGGCATTTTATGGACCCATACTGGCTGCATTCATATTAGGGGTTGCCTTTAAAAGAGCGACGGCAAGGGGCGTTTTTGTCGGAATTATAGCCGGAGTTTTTTTCAATTTAGTGCTGCATTTTTGGTTTCAGGAAATTTTTTGGTTGTGGTGGAATTGCTTTGGTTTTTTAGTCAGTGTGACTATTGCCCTTTTTGTAAGTTTTTTTGATAAACCGACTTCAGAAAATAAAATAAAAAAATACCTTATTTGGAATACGAATTTATTAGAAGGAGAAAGAGCCTGGGTTCCTAAATATTTAATTTTGGTTGGCTATTTCTTTTTTATGATTGCCGTTGCCTGGTTAATCCCACATTTATTTACCGGATTTTAAAAGGAGTATGCTGTGAAATATTTAACTCTTAGTCTATCGCTGTTTATACTGCTCAGTTGTTCTAATTGTTCACAAAAGACAAATAACCAATACAGCTTACCGTTTAATGAAATTAACAGAGTTTCTGAAAACCCAATTCTGTCTCCCTCGAGTCTGACCTGGGAATCAAAAGACCTGTTTAATCCCACCTCCATTGAAGTGGACGGGAAAATTGCTCTTTTATATCGGGCCGAAGACAGCACCGGTATTGGAATCTGGAACGGAACTTCCAGGATTGGTATTGCCTGGAGTGAAGACGGCATACATTTTAAAAGGGAAGAGAAACCGGTTTTCGAACCATCCGAACCTTATGAACTGCCCGGCGGCTGCGAGGATCCCAGGGTGGTGAAAATTGAGGACACATTTTACTTAACATACACCGCTTATGACGGAAAAACCGCCCGTTTATGTCTGGCGTCATCAAAGGATTTATATAACTGGACGAAACATGGTCCTATGTTTCCCAAGCTGGGCTGGACAAAAGCAGGCGTAATTGTTCCCCAAAAAATCGATGGAAAATATTACATGTATTTTGGCGAGTACGGCGCCTGGCTGGCTTCTTCGCCCGATATGATCAATTGGAAGCTGGTGCAGGAAGATCATATATTACCGGAGCGCCCAAATATGTTTGACAGTGATATAACGGAATGCGGTCCAACACCTATTATCACGGATCAAGGCATATTGGTGGTTTACAACGGAGCGGAAAAAAAGGATGAAGGTTGTATCTACCGAACGGGTTATGCCTATTTTTCTAAAAAGGATCCTGCCAAACTATTGTATCGCTGCATAGAGCCATTTTTCTATCCAAAGGAAATAAATGAAATAACCGGTCAGGTAAATAACGTGGTTTTTGTGGAAGGGCTCACCTATTTCAAAGGCAAATGGTTTATGTACTTCGGTATGGCTGATTCTCATATTGGAGTTGCCGTATCTCAATAAACAGAGTTTGATAGTTAAAGGATCGTAAATGCCAATAACAGGCCACATTATCTCCCATACCCATTGGGATCGAGAATGGTTCTTAACCGCCAAATATACTGCCGAATGGCTGGTTCCATTCTTTAATTCGCTCTTTACTATGCTGGATAACTATCCGAACTATTGTTTTGTATTGGACGGTCAGACGATTATGATCGAAGACTACCTGAACCAACTTCATCCAGCAGAAAGAGCGCAATCAGAAAAGAAAATAAAGCAATACATCAGTCAATTAAGGCTGCTGGCGGGACCTTATTATTTACAGCCGGACTGGCGTTTAGTGAGCGGCGAATCGCTGGTGCGAAATATGATCTTTGGGCATAGGATAGCCAATCACTTTGGCGGCGTTATGAAAGTGGGCTGGCTGTTGGATAATTTCGGCCAGATTTCTCAGGCGCCGCAAATACATGAAGGGTTTGGCATTGACGGAGTTTTTTTGTGGCGCGGTATAGAAGTAAATCCCGAGCAAATTAACTCTGAATATCTCTGGGAATCGCCTGATAAAACGCAGGTGCTGTCGGTTTATCTAGTAAATAGTTACCGGAATGCCATGCGTTTAGCTGAATATGCCGACATCGCTTATGAGCGACTTGTCAACGAGATGCAAAAACTGACCCGCTTTGCCACAACAGAAAATGTTTTGTTTATGAACGGCTACGATCAGGAGATGGTGCCTGATAATATAATTCCTTTATTAAAACAGCTAAAGGCAAATTCAAATGGGATGGGGTTTGTGCAAACCACGCCTGCTAAATATTTACAGGCGATTCAGAAAGCGAACCCTGTTCTGCAGTCTTTAAAAGGCGCTCAAAACAGCGGCCGCTTTATTTCCGTATTCCCCGGAACGCTCTCTGCACGAATGTATCTTAAACAAATGAACAGCGTTTGCGAAAACCTGCTCACAAAATGGACAGAACCTATGTCTGCCTGGTTGTGGCAGTTAGGCGAAGAATATCCGCTGGAGTCAATTAATCTTGCCTGGAAAGAACTGCTTCAAAATCATCCCCACGATAATATCTGCGGAGTCAGTATTGATGACGTTCACAGCGACATGGAAGATCGCTTCATCAAAAGCAAGGAAACCTCAGAAAAAATAATCGAACAGGCTTTAGTTACGATAAGCAGAAATATTAATACTGAAAACGAGCGCAATGTAGTGGTATTCAATCCTTCTCCGTGGAAAAGAGAAGGTATCATAAAAGCGGCTTTAAAAGTAGGTGATGATTTTTCCATACATGAAGCTGAAACAGGTAACGCTGTTCCTTATCAAGTTGGTAGTAAAAAAGGGGAATTGGTTGACGTTTACTTTTTTACCGATTCTATTCCGGGAGTAGGATATAAAACATTCTATATAAGCAATAAAAAAACAACTGCGTCCTTGCCTGATGAGGTAACGGTTTCCCCTGAGGATTGCTCAATGGAAAACAAATACCTTAAAGTTAAGATCGAAAGCAACGGAAGTGTAACTGTTACCGATAAAACAACAGGCCGGCAATTCAGTTCAACAGCCTATTTTGAAGATGGGGCGGATAGCGGCGATACATACAATTATTCTTATCCTCACAAAGATTCGATATTTACCAGTTTAAATTCCAAAGCCCGTATCGCTTTGATTGATCAGGGTCCCTTAGTTGCAACGTTCAAAATAGAATTATTGATGGATATTCCTATAGCATTGGTTAAAAATCGAAAACGACGCAGCAAGATAACTCGTAGATTTCCCATAGTTACTTATATTAAGTTAAAAGCTGATTCGTCGCGGTTAGATTTTCACACTAGGTTAAAAAATGTAGTCAAAGATCACCGGCTCAGGGTTGTATTTCCGACATTTTTAGAAACAAGTTGTTCTTTTTCCGATACACCTTTTGATGTTGAAAAGAGTCCAGTTTCCTTCTCCCCTTATCCGCAAGAGCTACCGGACAATATTAAACAAATAATGATCGGTGCGCGGGAATCCGTTCCGGGGAGCAGCCTGCCCTTGCACTCATTTTGTTATCTCAAAGATAAAAAAAAGGGCGCCGCGATTCTTACACGCGGGTTAACCGAATATGAAATCAAGGAAAAGCATAAAATTGCCATTACCTTGTTCCGGTCGGTGGGCTGGCTGGCCAGGAGCGATCTGCTTACCAGAGTAGGCGATGCCGGTCCCATGATTTTTACGCCGGAAGCGCAATGCCTGCGTCAATTTGATTTTAACTATTCCTTCCTGCCATTCCAAGATAAAACAAATGGTTTTTTATTCAGGCAGGCAGAACAATTCAATATAGATTTAAAAGCCGTGTATACAACCAAACATAAAGGTAGTCTAAATAATAAAAGGGGTATGCTCTGTTTAGATGCGGACAATGATCGTTTGGTTATCAGCGCCATAAAGAGAGGTGAAAGAGAGGATGAATTAATTATCCGATTGTTTAATCCATCGATTCAAGATGCTACCGGTGTGTTAACCTTCAACGACGAATTGCTGCAGGCTGAGATAATAAATCTTAATGAAGAATTCCAAAGCAAACTACTAGTTAAAGAAAACACCACCATTATCAAAGTTCCATTCAAAAAAATTGTGACTTTAGGTTTAAAATTTAAACAGAGCAATCCCGTTATAAATACTTCCTCATCAGAAACAAAAATACTTTTAACATTTAGCGTTGAAAATGAAGATGATTCAGATGTAAACCTGCCCGCTATTGTGACTAAAAATGATATGCTTCGAGAAAAGAAAAGAGCTGAACGGCTGAAAAACAAACTATTATTAAATCAGGATAAGCTGAGAGAAGTGGAAAGAAAAATAGCATCGAACGGAAATGAGAAAAAATTGGCAAAACTGAAGGAAGAAAAAATAAATACCTGGGCAAAGGTTACAACGCTTACCCGGGCGGAACTGGAAGCGCGATTATCTTTTACTTTAACTCAGAAAATATATAATAACTTTTATGAATCCGACCAACAAAAAAAGAAAGGAAAAATAAAGGAGTATGACTCAATATTAAGAGATATTGGATATAAGCTAAATACGGCCAGAGTAGATAAGCGGGTTGCTGAATATATTGTTGAGTTTTACAAATCGTAAAAAGTGCTGATATGGTATTATTTTAAATTGTTAGAAATTGTCAAGAAAACCAAGTTATTTTGAATAATAGGATTAGAATTGATTATGGAGAATAAATCATGAAGTTGGAACGCTTCGAAGGAAATCCCATCCTGCAGCCACAGGGCGACGGTTGGGAATCGTTGGCTGCTTATAATTGCGGCGCTGTGCTCAAGGACGGTAATATTCATATACTCTATCGTGCCATAGGCGAATACACAAATTATGTTTCCAGAGTGGGGCATGCAATCTTTGATACAAATCTAAATTTTATTGAAAGACATGACGATCCTTGTTTTGTACCTGATTTGACATTTTGGGAAAAATCCGTGGAAGACGTCCGCATTACACCTCTAGACGGCAAGTTTTACATTACTTATGTGGTGACTGTTACACCATGTCCTCCGGTGGGGGTTCGAAAACGTTTGGGACTTCCCCTGATAGCGCAAGCTCCTACCCGTGTGGCTGTGGCGGAAACAAATGATTTTGTAAATTTCAAGCGTCTTGGATTTATGACACCTTACGGAACAAACCAGCGGGATACGGTTATTTTTCCCGAAAGAATTAACGGCAAAATAGCAGTACTGCACAGACCTTCGGATTGGATTGGTTCTTCTTATGGCACTGATAAACCCGCAATTTGGTTTGCTTATCTTGACCGCTGGGAGGGTGGGTTGTCAGGTCACAAATTGGTGATGAAATCAGAAAATGATTGGCAATCCTATAAAATTGGTGCCGGACCGCCACCGATTAAAACGGAAAAGGGCTGGCTTTTAATTTTTCATGGCGTTCAGCTAAATCGCATATATAGAGCCGGAGCTGTGCTGTTAGATCTGGAAGAACCATGGAAGGTAATTGCCCGAACTGCATCCCCGATTCTGGAGCCCGAGACTGAGTATGAATACATTGGAGATATGCCTAATGTCGTTTTTCCAGAAGGGGCAGTAGTTGTTGGCGATGAGCTGCTTGTTTTCTACGGTGGAGCGGATAAAGTCTGCTGTGTTGCCAAAACTAACTTAAAAAAATTTGTTACTAAATTATTGAAATAAGTTTAATGTTTTTTTTCTATTAATTAACTAACATCGAGGAGGAGATGTATGAAAATTATTCCTATAGTCAGAGCAAAGATGATGAGGGAGGAGGTGATGTTATTAAATTTTTATAGTGCTTCGTAAATTAATAATTTTAAGGAGAAGAAGGAGAGGAGAGAAATGAAAAAAATTTGTTTAATTTTTACCTTGCTGATTTTCAGTATGTTGTCAGTGAATTCTTTTGCACAGGATGATGGTCTTAAGTTAGGTATTTCCTGGAGTGACTTCCAGGCTGCTATTTTAGATTCAATTTCCGGTGCTAAGTACGTTTTGGCGGGTGTTGATGTGGATCAAGACGGCAAGCAGGAATTTATTGTTCCTATTGATTATGGAATTCTGAATGGGATTCCTACACGACAGATCGCTGTGTTTGAAGCGGTCGGTAACAATAATTACGAATTAGCCTGGAAATATACTTATCCTGGTGAGGCTGCCGGAGAGTTGGTTCAGCCTGCTGTCGGTGACCTTGATGGTGATGGTAACCTGGAAATTCTGGGTATTCACGTACAGCCAGATGGAGTTGATCCTGCTCTGCCGAACTTTTATGTTTTCGAGTGCAAGGGCGATAACGACTACGGCACCGAACCCACAGTCGCCTGGGACATGAACGACAACCGACGCAACAACATTCGCTGTGCTGCAGCGTATGATCTGGATAACGATGGGAAAATGGAAGTGATATTAACAGATAACAAAGGTCCTGTGGTTGCCTCGGTGTCTAA
>JAGGVB010000011.1 GCA_021158245.1 bacterium
AAATAACCTGTTTTGACATAACGGTCTCTTATAAACTCCCTGATAAATTCCGGCCGGGGATGATTATCCGTGTAATCCCATAATTTTTTATTCCACTCTTTCCGCAATGCTTCGGCCTGCTGATCAATAATAGACTGGCTCTCAACCGGCTTAATCTGCCTCACAATGGAGATTATTCCCGGCGGCAGAAGAATGACGAGAAAAACCCAGATAAAAAGCAGAAAAACAAGAGATGTTGAAGAACGTTTCATCAAAATTGAAAAAAGGACTCCGAGAGAATAAAAAACAGATAAGAACAGCATTGCCGCCAGAATAACAAGAATCAGACGGAGCATATCTGTGCCGTTCAGCTGAATGGCCGGGTGCAGATAAGCCAGCAGAAATGCAGATAAAAAGCCCACGAGAAGAGGCAGAAAAAGACTGAGCAATCCGCCGAGAATATTCCCTGCAAGAAATGTATGCCGGGGAAGATCATTGGAAAATACCAGGCGCAGAGTGCCCTTTTCTTTCTCTTCAGAAACCACATTATAGGAAAATAGCAGCACTGTCAGGCTTAAAATAATTTGAATAATGGTTATCATGTCAAGACTGGAAAACACGGAAAGCAAAGGATTATCTTCCTCAGCACCGCCGATCATCACCGGTGCCGCATTATGTGCCACTGATACACTTCCGGCAATTCTGCGGTCCGCACCTGCACTGAAAATGCTCAAAGGCTCGGGAGGTCTGTCCAGGCGCACGGAAAGCTGAGCATACACATCTGCATTGCTCATCTCTTTATCATGTTTCTGCACTTCCGTATGGAATTGCTGCTGCCTCCTAGCATACCCCCTTATCAAAACAGCAGTGCTTGAAATAAAAAGAATTTCTATTAAAACAGCAGCCACTATGAAACGGGAAGTTAAAATATTGGCCAGAAACCTGCGTTTTGCAATTGTAAAAAGCATTGATTTTTTGCTCCTTAATACTGGATTCAAAATTACTATATTAAACTTTTCAAATTACGCTGTTTTTTCCTGCATATAATCAAGATAGAGTTTTTCCAGATTCTCTTCGAGAAACTCTTCCCGCGTTCTCATCATCACAAGACGCCCTTCTTTCATGATACCCACCCGGTCAGCAACAGTTTTCGCGCGGAAGATATCGTGAGTTGACATGAAAATGGACTTGCCTTTTTCCTTCAGGTCAAGCAGAATTTTCTGAAATTCAGCGGATGCTTTAGGATCAAGGCCGGAAGTTGGTTCATCGAGAAGGATAGCAGGTGCATCTTTGATTATTGCAATTGAAATTCCCAGTTTCTGGCGCATACCTTTTGAAAATGTTTTCAGTTTGGCTTCAAATGCCTTTTCCTGAAGGCCGACCTGACGCATAACCTGGTAATAATCCTCTTTTGTTAGATCAGTCTTTCCGCCCAGTTTGGCAAAAAAATCAAGATTCTGGCGAGCTGTGAAATTGCTGTAGAGCATCACATTTTCCGATACATAAGCAACGTACTTTTTTGCTTTGAGCGGTTCTTTTGCCGAATCAATTCCGTTAATAAGGGTTTTCCCGTCTGTAGGTTCGATAAAATTTAAAAACAGGTTAATAGTTGTTGTTTTACCTGCTCCGTTTGCACCAAGCATGCAGAAAATCTCACCAGCCTTGACTTCGAAATTAACATGATCCAAAGCAAGAATACCGTCTTCGTAACGCTTGGTTAAATCAATTGCCTGTAACATTGCTGGCCCTCCGATTTCGTTTACTATTTAATATTTTTTTATTTTTTCTGTTCATGATAAACAGTGAACAATAACCTTTCACCTTACATCATATTTTAAAAATCCTACATAAGCTGCTGTAAAAAACAGCACATTAAACATAACAAGCAGGAAAATATCCAACCAGCTCGCCTGCAGGTCTCTGCTTAAGGAAGTAGGCTGAAAATGATACTGTGGGATATCCTTTGCTGAAATCCATCCCATACTCATACGCATCCCGACACCGGGGATATTATCCTGATATCCCTTCGAATGGACTTCCCTGACAGCGGCATTATGGAATTCCTGCGATGAATTAAACAGATTATCCATCTGCAGCAGGCCGGTATTTGTCAGCTCGGTCACAGCAAATGTTAAAGATGCCAGAGGAGAGATTCGGGCTAAGACAGAAGCAATCTTTAATTGAGAATTTTTTCTGTTCTGATAATCATTATCTACAGCAGCAAGCAGCTTTTGCTCTTTTTTTCTCAGATCAGCCACAATGGGAGTACGCACTTCATCATAACCGGGAGCAGATTTATTTGGATTTTCCGATAAAGATTTCCTGAAAGCATTCTGCAGGGCAGTGGCCTTCTCATCATCGATATTTTTTCTGATCAGGGACTTCTCAAGATTTATTGTCTGCAGGGTCTTTACCGGCTTAATAATTCCTGCGATCATACCGCTTGCTCTCGGCATGGCAAACACGAGAAGAACCCATAGGAAAAGAAGAGTTATCTGAGAAGTCAGGGAGCGCTGAGTCAGAGAAGAAACCATTAACCCCAGATTAAAAAATGCAGATATGAACAACAGGGAAACGCCCATGATTAACAGCAGCCTCGCCATATTCCCTGATTGGAATACCGGAATAACTCCGGACAGGCTGAGTATGATAATACTGATTAACATGGCCGCTATAAAGGGGATCAGAAATGTAATAAAATTCCCTATATACTTGGCAATAATAATATTATATCTCGGAATTTCATTTGATAGAGCCAGTCTGAGAGTTCCTTCCTCTTTTTCACGCGTCACAGCATCAAAAGTGAACATAATAGCGAGAAGGCTCATTACAACACTGATACTGAAAAGAAAATCCATTCTTCCGAACAGAGTGGAAAGCGGCGAATCCATTGTTCTGTTATTGTTCAGAAGCAGCCCTTTTGTTCTTGAAGATACAATCTCATTAGGCAGAGATTTATCCAAACCTCCGGCAAAAATACTGAAAGGCGACGGAGGCCGCATTCCCTTTGCTTCTACATTAACTGCGTTTTTCATGCCCTGCATGCTCTGTTGATAAAGCGTCAAAGACTGCTGATAGTCGTTCCTGCTGTTTTCATACTGTTTACTGCTCACAAAAATTCCGAGAGGAATTAATACCACACAAAGCAATAATGTGATTAAAAACCTGAAACTCAACATATTCTCCATTAATTCTTTCTTGATTAAAGTTTTCAGCATCAGTAGACCTTCCTTTCCTGTTGACAATTTCAAATATTTTTATCGGACATCATATCTTAAAAATGACATATAAGTCCCCGCGAACAAAAGGATGTTAAATAATAAAAACAGTATTAAGTCCGGACCGATTGAGACAATACTTAAATCTGACGGCTTCCTGAACGCTTTGCCCCCCCTGACAATGCTCCTTTCACCAGGATGTTCCTGCTGATAGATACTAACAGACTGCTCATAGCTATAAAGCCGTCTTTGATAATCCTTGAGTTTAATATACATACCCAGCGGAATCAATATTAGACAGGGAATCAAAGCAACCATAAATTTAAGGCTGAATAATCCGTTATGTATCTCTTTTAATAATAATGTAACAAACATTTTCATGCTCCCTGTGACAATAATTATCTAAATCTACCTTTTTGACAGTTTTATGCCAAAAACAACTATCCCTACAACCAGTCCGATCAGAAGAAAAATAAGGATCAGGCTTCCGAGCAGCGGTGCTTTTGCGGAAATCTGTATACGCACAGTTTTATCCTCTGTTTGCACTGCCCTGTTGTCAGCCACAGCCTCTGTTTTAATTTTTACTTCCTGTGCTCCTACTCCCACATCCTCAGGAGGAGTAAGAATAAGTTTTACGTGAACTTCATCCTCTACACCAAGGCTGGAAATCAGGCTGGGCTCAACTTCTGCTTTCCACGAAGGCGGAATATCAGCTTTTATCTTGATGTTATCAAGGCGGCGCGTTCCTGTATTTTTTATTGTGGCAGTTATTTCAACGTGCTGGCCTGTTTTAATTTCATGATAAAGTGTCGGAACACTGACTTCAATCTTTCCCACACCGCGCGGAATCAATTCCAGTTTAACCTTTCCTGCATTGATTTTTCTCAAATCATCAGCTGAGACCATATTATTTAATTTCATCTCATTCAGTTTTGCCAGTTCTGTCTGCGGAAGTACTAATGAATAAAATTCAATAGGACTGTCAATAACAACCTTATCATCAGTTCGGTCAGGCAGGTAAACAATAAGAGAGAGCCTTTTTGACGTTACACCCTGAGGGAAACTAACCTGAGAAAGACGCGCATTAGTTGAAGGGTCTATAAATTCATAGGAAACCTGCCTCGGAAGATTTGCTATCTCAAGCTTATAAATATCATTACCGCTGGAAAACCTCTCAAGATTTAAATCATACGTTGCACGGGCACCGAGATTTGCCTCTTGTGAAAACTGCACGGAAACAATATCAATAATGTCTGCGCTGGCATCCTGCTGAAGATATACATTCCTGGTTTCGGAGCGGTCTCCGTAATTCAGAAGAATCTGCAAGCTTTCCACATCCCGCAGAAGCGTAAAGTTGACCACAGCTCTGCCGCCAAGTTTAATTGACGGGATATGAGCTTCGTACGGATCGCCTATAATTGTTTTATCTTTAAGATTCAGCAGAGACACAAAAATATTGTAAACTTTATCAGGCCGCATTTCGGAAGTAAAAACATCATTGTTCTGCTTGAAAAATTTAAGGTACTCTTCATTTCCGCTGGCAGTACTCTTTAAAACAACCCTTACCTTACGCTGTCTGGAACGTGTCTGATACTTTACCGCACGCTCAATTACAATGTAAGATTGTTCTGAAATTACACGAAGAATTAATTTCTGATACTCCACCTGGCTGCCAAGCATACTATTTTTTGAATGTTCAAATTCATTCTTTGAGATTGCATCCTGGCTGAACAAACGTTTGTCATTTTCAAAATGCTTTTTTGCCGCCTCATAATTTATTCTGGCTTTCTTCAGATCCAGCAGCAGCGCAGCCTGATCAGTTCCGGATTTTTGGGCATACAAACTTCCGGCAGACAACATCAATGCCAGAATAATTTTTACAGCTCTCGTTTTATTTATCCTCATATCTGTACTCCTTAATCGGGATTGTTTCTTTTATTCATATAACTATTTTTCCGAGAAATAATCTTCTTTCAGATAACTGCGGTTATTTTTAAAATCCCAGAGTGTTTTCCGCTTCAAATCTGCAATTGTAAGCTGATATGTAATAAATGCATTAAGATAATCAAGCCGGGACTGCGCAAGCCGTTCCTGCTCACGGGACAAATCCTGGCTTGAAAGATCACCGTTCTCAAACCTGATACGGCTTATTTTATAACTGCGCTCTGATACTTTCTGATTCTGCTCTAATATATCCAGCCTGTTTTCCGCTTCGTGCAGACTGCGGATTATGTCCCTAACCTGTTTTACAATTGTTACTTTCATATTATCAATGTCAAGCTGTCTGCGGTTTAAATTTGCTTTTTCCTGCTGAACTCTTGATGAACCGCGCCCCCAGTCAAAAATCGGATACAAGAGTGTAAAAGTGACTCCTCTGTTCGGCGGCCGGTCGGTAAAATTTTTAAAAGAAGATTCAAACAACTCCCCGGTTGTGCCTGCACCGATGGTGCTAACACCTGTAATATCATAATATGCCGAAATTTTACCGCTCAGCTCTCTTACCCGTCTTGCTCTGTCTAATCTTATCTCCTGCAGATTATAGTTTAATTCTGTCTCTTTCAGCTCCATACGGTGTTTCAATGCTTCTGATACAGCCTTTTCCTCATCAACTTCAAAAGTATCATACTTTAAGTCTGTCAGGATTTGGAAATCGTCATCAAGCCTCAAACCTATCAGCTGCTTGAAATCATCCTTGCTGCGCTGCAGAGAAGCGACTGCTTCCGACAAATTCCCCTTGTTCGTTGCTACATCGACCTTGCTGATAAGAACATCGCCTATTGGAATACGCCCGGTTTTTGCTTTAAGCTGTGCAATACGCAGAGACTCTTCCGAATTTTTGAGCCGCTCCTGTGCAATCTCAACATTACGTGTCAGTCTGTATATATTGTAATAAGCTGCAGTAACATTATAGATTATATTCATCTGCTGCCTTGTGAAAACACTGGTTGAACGCTCAAGTTCATATTTTGCTTCTATCAGATTCTCTTTCAGAGTATTGCGTGTAAAAACAGGTTGTGTAAAGCTGAGGCTCAAACTCGAATAAGCCTGATTCGTTCTCAGCACTGCATAATTCTGAAGCGGTAAAGTAGTAACCTGGTTATCTCTGTACATGAGAGAATGCAGTGCAAAATTACCGCCTGTGGGAAGCATATAAGTAAAGGTAATATCTGCACCGAACTGCATTGTACCAAAGGAATTATATACCGGCAAGCCGTCCGGCCTCTGCACTCTAATCACATTCTCCTTCCAGCTTGGAGCAAACACACTCAAATCCATACGAGGTTTAAACATGGCCTTGTAAAAATTAAAATAGAACTGCATTGCGTTCTTCTCTTCCTGATATGACTTGACCGTATAACTCCGGTGCAGTGCAATCTGAACGGCATCGTCATAAGATAAAATTCTTTGTCCAAGGCCATAAAGACGCGATACAGTCAAACATGTCAGCAGAAAAATTAACATAAGCTTGTTGTTTCTTTGCATTAACTAAACCTCCGTAATCAGGACTCGTCTTTTTTACATTTCTGATATGTATATGCAAGGGCTGTGCCATCAATTTTATCTTTATTCACAACAGTTAATATCATACTGTTTCTATTTGATTTATATTGAGACATTCTTACACGGGCAACAAGCTTCGCCAGGCAATTCGTGTAACTGATTACCCATCTGCTGTAAAACCAATTACTCAGATTGCAGGCTATTAAAATTTATTGTTCTGCTTGACTTTTGAAAAATCAATCATTACAATATACGAGATTTACTGATGAACAACAGTGAGGATAAATACAAGAATGAAAACTAAGAAAAATACCATGCAGAAATGGTTACGGAACTTAAATGTTTATTACAGCCTGTTTATTGCTGTATTGTTTTTTCTGTTTTGTCTGCCCAAAGGTATTTCGGCACAGGGGAATAATAATTTAAGTACAATTTTTCTGTTGGATAAGAATGATTTTAACCCCTATGTTGAATTTTTTTCTGAAGATATCAAAGACATGTTTCATCCCTCAGCGGGGAATCCATATCCATCTTCAAATTTGTTTGACGGTTATTTAAAAACATGCTGGGTATCAGGTTCTTCAAAAACAAATAAAAATAATGCCATTTATATCCGTTTGCCTGATAAGATTAATCTTGATAAAATAATTCTCAATATTTTTTCTGGATACGGAAAGAGTAAAAAATTATTTTACGCCAATGCCCGCCCAAAAAAAATCAACTTATGCTTATTTGCAGCATTTTATCCTGATGGATTCAGCACTGAAGTTGCCAGTTTCTATATCTTGAAAGAATACGGGATTAATAAAACAATTAACCTTACTGACACATTCGGCATACAATCATTTCCATTGAATTTTAATGAGAAAGCATTGCTTGAATTTCAAAAACAAGCATTGGAACAGGCAAAGAAATTTTCCGGCCCGCAATATAAAAAACTTGCAGGAGGCAGCCTTCCCCGATCTTTCTCTCCTTCTTTTATTATAAAACTTAAAATTACAGACTCTTATCCAGGTATAAAATATGACGATGTTTGTATTTCCGAAATATTTTTTAATAACAGATTTATTACACCTTATCCTGATAAATATTTTCAAATATCAAATGTCTATATAAAGAATGATAATACACTGCTGGCAGATATCACTGGTAAAAAAGGAGTTGTAATTTACAAAGACACCTCTTCTGTCTTTACTTATGTAGATTGGCCTGAGAATGCCGGCTGGGCTATTTTACATTCAGTACCGAACAATGCAGTGGGAGAAGGTTCACGCGAGGAAGAACAGTATTTATTGATTGATTTAAAAAATAGAAAAATAGCCAATAAAGAATTTGAAAAATATACAAACACCTCTGTTATGTTTCAGGTATTGGATAAAACAGATGATGGGAAAATTTACATTGACAATGATAGATTTAAAATTGAATTAAAGTAGCAGTATAAGCTGTTGCAATCCTCCTCAATTATGAATTTTGGTTCTTCCGAGTTCTATTTGGAAGTATGCGGTTAATGGTATAAAGGGATACCACTGAAACATCTCTCCCGCATCTGAAAATCTCCGCCCCAACTGTGCTCCGGGGCGTCATTCCCAAAATCTTTTATTGGGAATCCAGGGGCCTGGGGTTGGGTATGTATGTTACTCTCTACCACCTCCCCTCTGGATGCCCGCTTGCGCGGGCATGACAGGATTGAGATTTTTTCTCCGGCATCTGAAAATTTCCAACCGGAAATTTCAATACATTTTATCTTCAACCCCGAAGGGGTGTAAGGATTGTAGAATTTGTTTAATATAAAATATTTTTAACCCTGAAAGGGTGACATTATCTCTCCTGACAAAAAAAATAAAAGGAAAAAGTGACAACCTATTTCAGGACAAGACAGAACAGAGTAACCTGCTTCTTCCAGAATGTCAGTAAGTACATCACAAAAAGAAGCATCATCATCAACAATAAGGATTGTCGATCCTTTACTCATATATTTTTTCTCCGGACTGTAAATTTACAACGGGAGGTTTCCGGGCAATGTAATTTTTACATTAGTCCCAATGCCCTTTTTACTCTCTACTTCAATTGTACCGCGGTGATCATCAACAATTTTCTTTACAATTACCATGCCCAAACCCGTACCATTGCCAGATTTTGTAAAAAAAGGCTGAAAAAGCATGCTCAGTTCTTTTTTTGTCATGCCCTTTCCGGTATCTTTAATTTCAATTTTAATCCAGTGCATTCTTTCTTTTTGAGAAGAAGCCTGCTTATGTTCTATCAGCTTTGTACTTATATAAAGAATCCCTTTGCCCTGCATGGCATTTAAACTGTTGCACATACAATTTTTAATAACAATTGAAAGCTGCTGTCTATCGCCCTTCAGAGAGGGATGGTTTTCTTCAAGTTTTGTTTTTACTTTTACAGAGGAACCTATCTGAATTTTAAGCGCTTTAAGTGTTTCCAGAATAAGGTCATTGATTAAAACCGTTTCCATCCTGATTTTTTCAATATGGGCGAATTTGAGCATATCATCAGTCAGTGTCTGAAGCCGCTCTACCTGTTCAAGAATATGACGAACATATTTTTTTGTTGACGACTTTGCTTCAATCTGCTGTGCAGACAGCAGCACAGTTGATAAAGGTGTTTTAATTTCATGTGCAAGCTTCTGTGCCATACTTGCCCATGCAACAGCACGCTTAGACTGAACAAAAGCAGTAACATCCTGAACAATGATTATACTCATATTTGAAAACAGCACTGGAAAAGGAATCTGAATCATTTTAACAACATAATATCTGCTGTTATGGCTTTGGTATTCAAAAGTAATAAAATATTCATTTTCATGAATAAATTTGTCGAGACGTTCGGAAAGCCAGAAAAATTCTGTCTTCTCAAGCACATCATGATACTGCTTATGATTTACAGCATCAGATTTCTTAGATATCCACTTAAGGAACAAGATAATTAACGGTTTTAAACATGCCTTTCATATCAACAAGAAAATATCCTGTTGCCTCGTTATGGTACAATGTATTAAAAATACTTTTCATGTCATTCAGCCTGTATCTTGGCCGTAAAACAAGCAGAAGCAGAACAATACCGAGGATTGTAAACAGAACGCCCATGCCGAATTCTTTCCACGCACCTGCAAATGGCAAGAAATGTAAGGGTTGCTTTTTAAAACCGAGAAGGTAAAAATTATTATCTGACATTCCTGTCAAATACGGTTTAACCTGAAGCTTGCTGTTAAAAAATCGGGTATATGCCCTGATTTCATCCTCATAAGCCAGCACTTTTAAATTCCTGCCCAGAATTAATACAATGCTCTTCCCCGAATATTTACCTATGAGAACGATTTCCTTTTCAGAGTTCCCCGGAACATCATAACTGAATATATCAGTAATAGTTAAGTCAGGAAAATGCATGGATTGCAGAAATTCGAGATTCGAATCATAGAGTCTTAAACAGCCGCTCCTTCATACAGTAAGTAATTCATCAATTCCGTCCCTGCTGCCGGCATCAAAATTTATAAATAATTCCGGTATGTCTCCTGCAAATGTTATTTGTGGGTAAAGAGAATCTCTTTCAACGTCAAAGGGTGCAATAAAACACAATGTCCTTCCCTGGCCTGTATTCAACACGAGTGCATCAGAGGTGCCGTCACCTTTCCAATCATAAATCCCCACATTCAAATGTTCATAAGCACCGCCGACAGGTACAACTTTTTCAGAATTTCCATCTAAGAGATTAAGTATAATAAAATACGTATATTCATCACTTATTCCGTTTACTATATAATTTTTGCCTACAGCATCCTTCCCGTTATCAGGGGAGCTGGTGCCGCAGATAATTTCATCCTCTCCATCATGGTCATAATCGTAGATTACAGCATTTGCAACTGCACCGCCCATATCATATTGCCAGACTTTATTTTTATGAACCGCATCGTATGCACATATATACCTCGGCTGATAGGCAAAATCCGTTACTACAGCAATAAATAATTCGGCAAATCCGTCGCCGTTAATATCTTTCGCACCCAGCAGTTTATCTTCACATTGCCATTTACGATCAGACTGATGAGTATTACAAGCCAGAACATTACTCACCATCTTCTTTTCCGCAGGAGACCAGATATGAAGAAACAGGGTATCTCCCAATTGCTCGGAAATAAATATCTCTTTATATCCGTCATTATCAATATCATACTGTTTATCTGATATATATATAATACCTGTAAATGATTTTACATCAATGGTTTGTTTTTCGGAATTGTATAAAATTGCTTGATTCATAGTCAGGTTGAAAGTGTCATTGGATATTGCAACCCAGAGTACTTCATCAATCCCGTCTCCGTTTATATCAATAAAGTTAAAATTGGACTCACCCTCAGAAAAAAGTTCTTTTGTAAACCCGTAAGGCAGTCTTGCAGGATTAACCTGGCTTAGATTGATTATATTTTCATTATCTTTAGTTCCATGAGAACAGAGAAATAAAATAAATACCAGCACTATAAAAGCTGATAATTTGAGAATGGAATTTTTTCTCATAGCGGGAGTCCGTAATTTTTATGGAAAAATAGACAGATAGTCCAAACAGTTTTAAAGGGCGGCTTTGCTAAGGCAAGGCCGCCGTCTTATTTTAAATATCAGTATCGACAGCGAGCCTAACAGCTGCCTCCGCATGTATCTTTGTTGTATCATAAAGCGGGACACTCGTATGTTCCTGTTTTATAAGCAGAGGGATTTCAGTACAGCCAAGAATCACTCCCTCTGCTCCTCTTTTTTTCAGATTATTTATTATACGGATAAATTCATTTCTGGAACTTTCAACAATGCTGCCGAGGCACAACTCTTTATAAATGACTTTATGCACAATGTCCCTGTCCTGCTCTTTCGGAACAAGTACCTCTATTCCATGCTTTTGTTTAAGCCTTTCCCTGTAAAAATCCTGTTCCATTGTAAACATGGTGCCAAGCAGGCCGGCTTTTGTAACTCTGTCTTTTTTCAACTGTTCACCTGTAGCATCAGCAATATGCAGAACCGGGATAGAAATACTCGATTCAATTTCAGGAGCGAGTTTATGCATAGTATTTGTACAGATAACAAGAAAATCCGCTCCACAGGCCTCTATTTTAACCGCTGCATCGGAAAGTACTTTTGCTGCTTCTTTCCAGTCTCCCTTATGCTGGAGTTTTTCTATTTCATCAAAATCCACGCTGTATAAACAGATTTTGGCAGAATGAAGCCCACCCATGGATTTTTTAATTCCCTCGTTGATAAGCTGGTAATATGTTAGAGTAGATTCCCAGCTCATTCCCCCTATCATTCCTATTGTTTTCATTTACGATCTCTTTCTATAATTCTATATCTTTTGACTGATGCTATTCCAGATGAATCTCTTACTATGCTGTGCATATAGCCTCCTGCAAATACTTTCGGCGTTATACTCAACCAAACTTTCATTGTATAAAATCCTTTATCATTAAAAATATCGTATGCATAAAACTCCTTGTCGTCTTTCTTCTTTGTTTCCATTGTCTCTACCCACAGATTCCCTTTTTCATCAACAATCATATACTCTGTAATTGTTTTCACCTTGGGGAGTTTTACTTCTCTTGCCATCTTTACAAAAACTTTATTGGGATTATCTTCAAAACTTTTAACATATTCTTCTTTCTCTGCAGATGTAACAGGTACGGGTTTATATAACCTTTCGATTTTTCTGAATAAGTCCCCTTTTTTATTATAAACTTCTATCAGATACTTACTGTTTAGACAGTGGTAAAGCCATCCGTTCTTTTCATCTCCTGTAAATATTGAGCACGGCAGGTACGGTACATTAATTCCGAATGTGGTATTCCCGCTTCTCAGCATTTTAAATTCTTCAGGTTTAAACTGCCCCCATAAAAGCTTTTCATTTCCGTTCAGGTCAAAACTTTTAATATAAAGTTTTTTCTCTTCCGAGTAAATATTTTCCCTACATGTAATTGTTGAATCTGTTGTCAGGTAAATTCCACTCAAGTTGTTTTTCATCTGAAAACTTTGTAAAAACTTTCCACTTATAGTAAAGAAACTAACTCTTCTCATTCGCCAATCCATTACAATTAGATTGTCATTTGGCAAAAATCTCATAACACCTATACTCTGGAACTCACCAGGACCGCTTCCTTTACGACCAATTGTACCCAAATATTTTCCATTCTTATCAAACACTTTTATGGATTTATCCGAAACATCGCTGACAAAAATACTTCCATTTTTGTCTACAGCAATATGGCGGGGCTGAAAAAGTTTAATTTTCCCGTTTTCATTTTCTCCGCCGATTTTAAGATCTTCAATAAACTGTACAGTTTTTTCAGGGTAGAGCGGGACTCTTCTGTTCTGCACAATTTCTACTCCATCTTTTATAACAACTACAGGTTGGTTACTTTTTTTTATGCATGATATTCCTGATAACAATGTAATAATTACAAAGCAGCTTAAAATCCGTTTCATTTTTCCTCCTGTGAGTAGTTTGCTCAGACTATTCCCTTTTAAATAAGCAGATTTCTGTATACCCTGTCTTTTTTTACCTAATATTAATACCAGTGAATTTATGTATCATATAGTAGTTCATTTCAGCACGATTTAAATTTTTGAAGTCTTTTTTCCAGAGCTTTTGCAGTAGGCGTAACTGAGAGTCCTCCCAAAGCAGTACATCGGAGTTCGCGTGGAAGGCTCATGCCGACATCAAACATAGTGTCCACAACCTCATCAAAAGGCACAACCTGATCAAAATTTGCCAGAGCCATATTTGCACATGATACAGCATTAGATGCTGCCATTACATTTTTACCAAGACATGGCACTTCTACGCGATTTGCAACCGGGTCACATATCATTCCAAGGGAATTCTGAAGTGCCATAGATGCAGCTGCAGTACTCTGCTTAAATGTGCCTCCTGCAAGATAAACAAGGCCTGCAGCAGCCATAGAAGATGCTGCTCCGCATTCAGCCTGGCACCCGCCAAGTTCTGCGGAAAAAGTTGAATGCTCGGAAATAAAAACTCCCATTATTCCAGCCGCCAGCATAGCTTTAACAATTTCATCTTCATCTTTATTCATTAAATGAGCTGCTCCCAGGATTGAGCCGGGAATTGTTCCGCATGAACCTGCTGTTGGAGCTGCCACAATAACACCCATGGAACTTTTTACTTCCATTACAGCAGTTACATAAAGAACAATTGTATTCAACATTCCTCCGTTAAGTAAGGCCTTCTTATCCATCTTCTCTTTAAATCCTGCAGACTGGCATTGTAAAATTCTATCCTCATAATACGTGCCTTTTAACCCTATTTTAATTGATTGACCCATTACATGGACAATTTTACGCATCTTTTCAAACACTTCTTTTTCTGTGATTTCTCCCCGGTAACTTTCATAATCAACTGCAGCCTGCCAGATATTTATTTTTTTTTGCTTTGAGTATTCCATCATTTCCGAGCAGTACAAGAAAGGGACTTTTACATTTTTACGTGAAAGCACAGGTAATACCGGTTTTAAATAACTCACATTTTTAACACCGGGTACTGCTTTAACTTTTTCGATATCGGAACTGGAAAACTGAACATGACTTTTTATCTCTATGAAATTTTTTGCGCCCTTCTTGTATTCCAGAAAATCAAAATTAATTGAGGAAGAAATAGAAGATTTTACATTTTCGAAATTGTCATAATAAACAATCAGTTCATAATAATCTCCGCTGATAGAAACTTCAGCACCGTTAATTTCTGTAATTTCAACAGCTCCGCCGCCGGTTGATATTGCAGTCATTGTATGAGAAATTTGTGAATTTGATATTTTAATTTTGTATGTATTCGGATGCTTAGCACCGTAACTTGTGTAATTGACCTTTATGTTTATTCCGGCTTCTTTTATTCCCTGCCTAAAATCCTTCATTTTCTCATCATCAGGATTCCACCCAAGCAAGCCGCTGTAAAGTCCCATATCAGTTCCCTGGCTCTCATGAGTGGTAACAAGTGAACCGTTGGGGTCATAATCAATTACAACATTTTCTATTTTACCGGCAATCAGATCTCGTGCAAGAAGCCCAATTCGGCATGCAGCTGCACTGTGTGAACTTGACGGCCCGCGCATCACCGGGCCGATAACATCATTAAATATGCTGGAATAGGTCACAAATCCTTCCATTTTTAAAATTAAAAGATAATACGATGAAATTCCATCTCAAAAGACTCTTCCCTACATTTGCGGAGCAAAACTCACAATACCATCAGTATCATTTGCCATTAACCTGAAACTTCCGTCCATCAGCCTCATTAAGGCAACATCTCCGTATATTCTTGTCAGTGTAATGCCGTTTTCATCAAGCAATGTAAGCGTTTCCGGCTCTGTCCATGTAAGGCCATCATCTGAAAAGCCGGCCTGTAGAGATTCAAAAAGATATGCAAAAATAACAGCAATGCGGCCGTCTTTAAGCCTGATCACAGTAGGATCATGTCCTTTTTCATAAACATTAATGTTCACCACCTGCCAGGTTAAACCGTCTGAAGAAGTTGCCAGCATAATCCTGCTTGGTCTGGGCACACCTGTCATGCTTCCTGAAAACAGCATGGCCCATGTGCCATCTAACTGCATCCAGGTTCTGCCGTGTCCTGCAAAGGAAAGGTTCGGTGTAACATTAGCCACTCCTATGTCTATACGAATTCCATCTTCAATAGTAAAATCAAACCCGTTACTGCTTATTGCCTTTATTATCCGGAATCGAGTTTGCTTAAGAATTGCAATCTTTACATTTTTGCAAGCTGCTTCCGATTACGGGGTTCTCCTCGGCTGCTTATCGAACTTTTTTTTTGCCTTTTGTTCCTGTTTACTTTGTTTCTGTCTCTTACTCTTGTTTTTATCCTTCTTGCCGCCTTTGTCTCCCATTATGCACACCCTTTCCTTTTATTAATTATCTTCATACACCTGCCATGGCACATCTTATAAATCTATCATATTCGGAATCGAATGTAATCGGCATGTCCATTTCTATTTACTAACAGTATCGATCAAAACCACGCATAGAGCGCGTAACACTACTTATTCTTTTCCTTGTAAACCGATACAAACCAAAGCACTCCAATCCCCAGGAAAAACATTCCTAAACCGCTTAAAAGATAAAACAACAATTGAACTGCCGATAAAGCGTGTTCCATGTCATCCTCCATAATGAATAAATAAATATATCCCTATTGATTCTTCTTTCTTTGCTCCTTTCTCCATTTATCTTGCTCTTTACTGTCGCGGATCATATCTTCCACATTATCAAGCTGCGGAGATTCTTTGACAGCTTTCCATTCAAATTTCTCGTCAAGAGGATCAAGAGCTTTTTGCGGATCAAAAATTCTTTTATCAACTTCAAAAGCTGTATATGGTTTGTAATCAGGGTTTTCCGTGAAGAAATCCGCCAGATCCGAAGCTCCTGCATCGTACTGATTGAGATAGGGCAGTCCCAGGATATTCCAGAATGTCTTGAATATACTTCCGAAACTGTAATGAATACGGCTCACATAATCTCTTTTCACCCAGGGAGAAATCAGCATAAGCACACTTCTGTGTGCATCAATGTGGTCAACTCCGTTCTGCGCATCGTCTTCTGTAATAACAATCAGCATGTTTTTCCAATAAGGAGTATGGGAAAGAAATTCCACAATCCTTCCCACTGCAAGATCATTGTCTGCCATATAGCTTTCTTTGAAAGGGTATCCTGCTTTGGGGCGTTCTCCTGCTCCGTGATCATTTGGAATTATGACTGTCAGGAGATGCGGCATCTGTTCTTTTCCGTGTATCCATTTCCTGTTAAATTCCTTTATAAACTGATCAATCCGGAATTGATCCGGAATAGCCATGTTAAAAGTTGGATACACATGAGACGTTCGGGAATAAAGTGGCTGAGGCATGGGATAATTAATGTACTGCTTTATTCCCGTATATTTATATTCCTGCTTATATAAAGCAGGTTCAAACATGACGCTGAAACCGAAATTATAAAAACTTGCCTTATTCCGCTCAAGATGATCCCACATTGATCCCGCTTCATTATAATCCTCGGGATAAACAGCTCCTGCAGCCCCGTTCATTGCATAAACACCGGGTGCTTTTGAACCTGGCTTAAAGTTCCTGTTCCCGCCGTAACTTGCAGGTGTGCATGTTTCACACCACTCATTAGGATAGGTGTTAACAAGCCAGCGGTGGCCGTCTGCAGAAACATCAGAGTCTACGTAAAAATTATCAGATATGGCAAACTGATGTGCAAGTGCAAGATGGTTAGGCATTACTGTTGCGTTTACCACTGAATCTTTTCTGCTCCTGTTAAAGAAAGTCACCCCTTTACCGTACCTGGCAAGAGAAGGATCCCCGTCTGCTTTTTTAACCTGTCCGAAAATTTCGTCAAAAGTCCGGTTTTCCTTGGAGATAAAAACAATGTGCTTTATAGGGCTCTTTTTTTGTCCAGGATATAACGGCACGGGATTATTTTTTCTCTTATTGAAATGGGAGTCATCGGATATCTTAAACCTGAAATTATTTTTAATAACCTTTTGTGTCATTTTTCTTAGCTGTGCATCAGAAGGAATATCCACAATCTGCAGGGTTCCTTTCATCAATGCTCCGATGTAGCTGCCTTCTTTTCCTATTTTAAAATTTTTTCCTCCGTTGGGCCCGCTGCCAAAACCCTTGGCATTAGCAATAGCCAGTTTTTTACCGTCCGGAGTTACTTTAACTTTTGACGGGAACCAGCCGGCAGGAATATGGCCCAGAACTTTAAGGCTTTTGGTATCAATCACACCAACAGCATTAATCCCTGGCTCTGCAACATACAACCTTTTTTGATCGGGGCTGACTGCAAGGCCAAAAGGTATTATTCCTCTGAACTGGCGGATTCTCGGATCGGGTTTAAGAGAAATTGTATGCACAACTGTATCTTTTTCTGTTGAAATAACAGAGATATTATCGTTGTTACCGTTACTCACAAACACATATTTATCAGTTACCACAATGGAATTGGGGCTGGATCCTCCCACAGCAGGAATCCCTTCAACCATTGATCCCACGAGATGCCCAGTCTTGATTTTTGCATATACTCGGGGAAAATCAGGATTGCTCACATCAACAGCAAATACGGAAAACGCTTCAATTGCGTTCGGATCTCCCAGTCCGGATATTGAAATTGTATCGTTTTTCACACCTTTTATCATCTCCTTTGATCCGAAAGCAAAAGCAGGAAAATAAATTGGTTTTATTTTTGTCCTGTCGCCTGTTTTTATGGGGGAATATTGAAACATCCCCACATTTGCCACATACACCTTTTTTTCATAGGGAGAGAGTGCAATTCCAAAGGGGTAGCGTCCTACAGGCACGGAATGAACCACCCTTTTTTGATCCGTATCAACAACAACCATTCTGAACCCGATCTGGTCAACAGCGTAAAGTATACTGCCGTCTCTTGTCAGAGTAAGATCACCGATATATCCGTGTGAATAGTCGTTTTTTCCTGATACGGAAGCACAGTCGATCTCTCCTGTTTTGTTCCCTGTCTTAACATCAAAGAGATAAATTTTATTCTCCTGGCCCCCTGCCGCGTAAATTGTCTTGTTATCAGGTGATACGGCAAGCCCCATAAAAACCGAAGCCAGCACTCCCCTGTCAGTTGAAGCCCCCGGAGGCACCTGCTGTACTTCGGGATGTTTCGACAGAATTTTCCGTATAATGGTAATTGACAAAGGCGATGTTCCGGAATTAGCAGTAACTGCCGTATTTCCGTCAGGACTCAATGTCAGTCCGAAAGGATGAGGGGCAGTTACAATGCACCTTCCCGCAGGTGTGATAAATCTGCCGTTAGGTATAACTGTTCTTCCGGATTTATTTATTTTTGTATACTTTTTGCCTGCAGGAGCGGAAATCATCCACAGCGAATTTGTATGATTTTCATTACAACCTGTAAAAAAGGCTGCTGCAAGCGCAATAAAGACAATAGTTTTTCTCATTTTCCCGTATCTTCTCCTTATTTTATCAGCATCAGTTTACGGCTCATAATTACTGATTTTTTCCCTTCTGATTTGCAGCGTAACCGGGCCATATAAATTCCCGAAGGAACAGGGTTTTGATTATCATCCTTACCTTCCCATCTTACTTCATGATTTCCTGCCGAACGCATGCCTTTTTCCAGCATCTTTATCTGCCTTCCGTTAACATCAAAAACCGTTAACTCAACCTCGGATGCTGCCGGCAGATTATAAGATAAAGTTGTTGACGGATTAAACGGGTTCGGGAAATTTTGTGAAAAAGAGAACCGTTCCGGAATTGCAGTCTCAGCTTCTACGAAAGTATTCTTATTAAAAGGACTGCTGAAATAAGAAGTGTTCCCTTTTGCATCTGTTGCAGTTGCTGTTACGTTATCAAGAGGTACGGGCTGGGAAAGAGACAGGGTAAAATTGCCCGAAGCATCTGCATTAGCTGTGCCGAGATAGATACTTCCTTCGCTTTTATCATCACAGAAAACCTCAACAATATCCCCGGATTCGGATGTGCCTGTCACCTCAGCAGAAGACACGGACTGGATAACAGGGGAAGTTTTCCATTCATTCCCGTTTGCCGAAAGAAAGATTCCTCCGTACGGGCCGTTAAATGAAATAGAGTTCATTGAAATAGTGTTGTATATACTGCCGGCTTCCATTACCCTGATGCCGGAGACTTTATTATAACCTATGGTGTTTGAAAGAATCTTATTGTACTGTGCAGGTTCGGGATTTGTATAATCTGATCCTATTATAATTCCATAATGTCTGTTTGCAAGATTTACTGTGTAGTCGTTATTTGTTCCGATAAAATTATTTTCTATTGTATTCCAGCTGGATTGATATACATAGATACCTGTAGAATTGTTGCCGCCGATGTAATTATCAAAGATTTTATTACTGTCTGACATTGCTTCTATGTATATTCCTCCGTAATTACCGTATGATCCGTTTCCGAGAGTATCGCTCTTTGTACGGTTGAGTCCTATGATGTTTCCGATTATACTGTTATGTTTACATGTATCAGAAATAGAAATCCCCACGCCGGTGCAGCCTGAGATAATATTTGCCTTGCCGTTTTGCTCGCCAATTGTAACATTGTTCGTATGAGAATACATACTGATACCTGAAAAATTAGGTTTTACATTCATACCACTGGCATCAAGCCCGATATAACAGCCGTAAATCATACCGCCTTCAACTTTTTTAAAAAAGATTCCTCCTCCGTTGCTGAAATTATTTATTACAAGCTCTCCGATTACAATACCATTTGCAATTGAATAAATCCCGTGGCCCCATGTATTATTGGAACCGTCAATTACTATCTCGGGCCCGTCAGGATTTGCATCTGACCCGATAAAGGCTGATTGGGTTCCTCCGTCTATAGTCAGCTCTCCGTCAGTTATATGCGGCAGCTCTGTGGAAGGCGTTATTACCCACACTCCGCGTGATCCGTCGTAATTCGGGTCAGAATCAGGAATATGAAAAACTATATTATCCGGGCCTGCATGATTATTGGCATCTGTTATGGACTGGCGCAGAGAACCACTGCCTGAGTCATTGGTGTTGGTGACAGTGTATTCATCTGCTTCCGCTCTGAGAAAAAATGAAACCAAAACAATAAAAATGAGCATGGGAATCTTATTATTACCACTGTTCATAACTGCCTCCTTTAATATGAAATAATAAATAATTTTCTCTTCAGACTGGGTTGTAGTCTTTCCCGATTAATTACGCTGCCTGAAAAGCTTTTAAGCAGTATTTCGAAAACAAAAGGAATGGTAGATAATATTAATAAATTAAGGAGTTAAAGTCAAATATTTTTCTTTACCGGCTGGTTTTATACGGTGCAAATATGTCTATTTTACATATTTACTCATTTATACTGCACTCCTCCTCTCTGCACTTTCCAGGAGAGGTAGGGAGCCTATTATAAACAATAGCCCATAGATATATTAACTCCATTAAAAACAATTTTTATTTGATTAAGAAATATACTTTTCACACAGCAGCACTACCAGACAACAAAATAGCCTCAGATATATTATTTACAAACTTCTGATAATAATTAGCTCAGATTAAAACTCAGCAGCAGGACTTATTATTTTAGAATAAACTATCATCCCTGTATATAATTCGGCCAGTCATCCAATTTTTTCATCCAGCTGTCTTTTGGAAAACTATTCCAGAATCTCTTCCGTATTTCATATACTGCAATCCCGAATGCAACGGAAACATTCATTGAATTTTTATATCCAAGCATTGGTATTTCCAGAATTTCATCAGAAATTTCCAGGATATCTTTTGAAACTCCGAGTGCTTCATTCCCCATAACAAGCGCAGCAGGAAGTGTAAAATCAACATCCCAGATTAGTTTACTCAGATTAGTTGTCTCCATTGAATAAATTTTGACACCTTCTTTTTTTAATTTTTTAACAGAATCCAGTGCTGAAACAGAATAGTCACATTTCACATAATCAATGGAACCCATACTTGTTTTTTCTAATTTCAGATGAGGCGGATGTGCAGTAATACCGCAGCATATAACTTGACTTAAAAGAGCGGAGTCAGCTGTTCTTATGATTGATCCCACATTAAATGCGCTTCTTAAATTCTCAAGCACAGCAATAACTGGAAACCGCTCAATCTTCTCCCACTCTTTTTCATCAAGATGTGTATCAAAAGAGCGGATTATAATCTCTTTTTCCATTTGAGACTCTATTTTCTTCCCACTTTCCTGTCAGCTATTTTAGTTAAATTTGCCACAATACGATCGAGATTATCTGTCGAGAAATCATCATTAATCCATATAGGCCTGCACATAGCAACAAAACATCTGCTAAAAGGTTTGGGAAGCAGATAATTACACCATGTATTTTTTATTATCCATGCTTTTTCAGCAGATGATACAATTGGGATTATCGGATACCCCATTTTTTTTGCAAGAAAAATAATTCCGGGTTTTGATTTATATATCGGTCCGGATGGGCCATCGAGTGCAAGTCCTCCGGGGTGCCCTTCTTCAATGGATTTTTTCATCATAAGAAGCGCCTGAGCGCCTTTATGTTTACTGGATCCTCTTACAATCTCGTATCCGAATTTAGATAGTATTCTGCTCTGAATCTCTCCGGCCCAGCTTAAATCTGTCATCAAAGTAATATTCCATATACCAAATGGCGGTACAAGAAGGAATTGCCTCCCGTGCCAAAAGCCGAATAAAACCCTGTTTCTGTCAAGCTTTAGGAATCCAGGGTCAAAATAAAATTTTATTTTTAAGGTTGAAAAATAAATTTTGATTATAAACCAGGCAAAAGAAGCTGTAAAATTAATAAAGCCTTCAGAGTATGTTATTGATCTTCTAAATTGTTTTACTTTTAACTTTATGCTCATGAAATCACATTTGTTTTAATTTAAAAAGCATACCCGAACACAACAGTAAGCACCTGCGGCATTGGATTCGGGTTAAAGAGTAAATGCCATCTTATTTCAAATACTGTGTTATGTTTAATGCCTTTATTTAAATAGGACAGCCCCAAACACATCCCGAAAGTTGATAAATTGTCTCTGCTGTCTTCCCACACTTGTGATAAATAATATCTTGATATACCTGCCATTACAGAAGATCTGTTTATTGGGTTATTCCTCACAGAATAACCGAAATCAATACCTGCCCACAGTAAATTGAATTTAAAATCTTTGTTTGTTCCGCTAATTGCAGAGCCCAAATCAATTGTATATAATCCATCGCTGTGAACTTGTATGATATTTCTTCTTAATATCGGAATCGTCAATTCAGCACCAGCTGTAAATGAGAAAGGTGTTCTTCTGCTTATTCTGTTAACTGGTATTTTGGGTAATCCTATTCCAACATGTACAGATGGATTTATCCAGGCAAAAATTGAATGTGCACTGAATAAAATGAAGAAAATTAAAATCTTCTTTAAATTTATTTTTTTATCCATGTTTTAAGTTAAGAATATAATAGAATTATGTCAATGGAAAAGCATTAATATTTTTAAAAATACCTGATTAAATCAGGGGTTGTTATTGTTTGGGTTTGAGTATTTTGCATATCTGTTAATTTAATTCGTTTTATACAAACAAGGAGTCATGTCAATCAACATAACTCCTTGTTTTTATTGTCGGGGCGCGGAGATTTGAACTCCGGACCTCATGACCCCCAGTCATGCGCGCTAACCGGGCTGCGCTACGCCCCGCTTAAGATGTGTTAAAGTATGAAAATAGACATTCATTGTCAAGAAAAAATTCTGATTGTTTTTTATGCTTGACATTCTCTGATATAATGATAATAATTAAACAAATCAAAAATCTTAATGGATTATTCGATGAAACAATCAATTAAATTGTTCCTTATATCGCTTTTAATAATTTTAACACAACCCTTGAATGCCACTGTGCAGGGGGTTTCTCATGGTTCGATTTCCGGGATAGTAATAGATTCGGAAACTAATAAACCTCTTTTTTATACAAATATTTTTCTTGCTAATACAACACTCGGCACAGCAAGTGACAAAAACGGACAGTTTCGTATAGATAACGTACCCATAGGCAACTATCAGCTCATAGTATCTATGATCGGTTACGAACTGAAAAAATTGAATATTTCTGTCAGATTCAGAAAAACCCAAAATTTTAAAATATATCTCCCCCGTAAACCTGTGCAGGGAAAAACAATTTCAGTATCCGCATACAAGCCAAAATCATGGCAGAAAAATTTTCAGGTTTTCAGAGAATTACTTCTCGGCCAGTCATCTTTTGCAGATAAATGCAGGCTTATCAATACAAATGTTCTGAATATTATATACAATAAAACGACCCATACCCTTAGTGTAAAAACCATGGAACCTCTGCATATAGAAAATAAAGCTCTTGGTTATGATATTTATCTGACTATTGAAGAATTTTCTTATCAGGGAGTAGGTTTTTTTAAATTCAAAGGCATCTCTCGTTTTATAGAAATGAAACCTGTTAAATTACAGCAGCGCAAAATATGGATCAGAAACCGGTTAAAAGCTTATAACGGCTCTTTAAGGCACTTTCTCGTAAGTTTGGCAAATAATAGGGTAAAAGAACAGGGATTCAAAACATTTCTCGTAGATCACATAAAACAGCATCCTGATTTTACTAAACTTAATAAGCTTGCTCATCAGATCAATCCTGATTCGATCAGCTTCAAAGCCGAATCTTATTTTGAAAAAAAACTATTCTTCCGAAAATACTTGAAAGTAGAATATACTAAAGAGCCCGAATCTAAGCGATATATGCCGTATTCGAAAAAAAAAGCTTTTCAAACTTCATGGATTTTGTTAAATACAGATCAACCTGTTATCTATACTATTTACGGATCATTATACGATCCTTTTAAGATAAAAACCTACGGCTATTGGGCATGGGAACGTCTTGCAGAATCTCTTCCATACAACTACATTCCAGATCCTGCAAATCTCATTCAATATTTAAAACCCGTTTCGTTTCCTGCCAATAAGATAAAATCCTTCAACAAATATCGAAAATTCAATAAATCAGACTATGCACATCCTCCGGTCTCTTTGTTTAAAAATTCCATTGATGCTGTTTTATCAGGGAACAAAAAATTGGGCACGTCACTCTTTTATCAGGGGCTTTCATATCCAGGGTCATCTGAAATTTTTGATTCTCTGTATATTCCATCTTCATATTTAATTAAAAATATCCATCTGGATAATAATAAAATTAAAAAGAATGAAAATCTTCTCAAGATGTGGATAGAACTTGATCCCACACCCGCATCTCTTGTAAATGAAGCATTATGCGAGCTTGTCAACAGGATGTCATCTTTTTCAAAAGTGATCGGACGTACCTTTTCTTATGATGGAAGAAAAACTATTTACCTTAAATTCGGCAAACCGGATTTATTAATTAATTTCAATAAATTTGGGTTGATACCTGAAAACTCATGCTGGGTTTACAAACGTGATACAACTGAAATAGTATTTGATTTTATTAAATCCGGTTCGACTTATGTTTTACTTAAAAACGTAAATTCTTTAATCCCGGGTTTCGATGAAAACAGTGTTGAAAACCTGATGGATTTTATCCAATCAAGATTAAGTATAAGCAAACTTTATCATAATTTCATTGTTTCAATTTATAAAAATATTAATGATTCAAAAATCCACCAGGAAACAGAAAAAAACATTTACAAATACTTAGCCCATAAAATATTTAATAATTTTTCGACTTTTTATCGTTTGGTCACTACCAAACAAGCAGGTTTACCATTTTCCCCGTTTAAAAGCATTTCGGAACCATTGATTGTGGTTTCTAATTTATTTACAATGCCAATTGGAAATAAATCATTAATTAATCTATCCATGGGAATTCCCTGTTATCAACTTGGAATCTTACCCGATGACTCTGAAAAAGTATCGTACTTACAAATTTTCTACACAGTTTTTCATGAAAATAATGATATTTTATACAGGAAGGAATTTAATGGTACTATTAAATATTCGAATCATTTAATTCCTGTTAATTCTATTGCAATCTCCTCTGTTTCAGACACCTTGCCGTATGGTAAATTCAAAATTGCTATTCAGATTGAAGATACTTCGACAAAAAGAATATGGCATAACAAAATACAATTGACTACTATCCCGAATAACGACAAACTATTTTTAAGCGATATTGAACCTGTTTTTGCTGATTCAAAAAAGCATTTCTTAATCTATCCCTCAACAAGGATTTCTAAATTATCCGGTATTCGCTTTATGGTATGGTTTCAAAACCTTAAAAAAAATCTTAACGGTTTATATAATTATAATTTATCATGGGAATTGAGTAAGAATAATGTAAACTTTTTCAGCAAACAGTACAAAATAAACGGGGAAAAAAGTTTTAAAACCTATAGTAGTAATGGAAACAGAATTATCAGTATTGATATTTCTAAAATTGTGCCCGGATTCTATAATTTATGCGTTACCCTACAGGATATTAATAGCAATAGTATTCAAAAATCCATGCTACAAATCCAAATTGTTCGTTAATTCCACTAAAATATCTTTATAAAATAAATCTACTATGATAGTATTTTTTTATGTGTATACTTTTCTATAAACGCTAAGTACAGTATTAACAACATATTAGGTACTTTAGTAAAAAATAGTGTATCTTTTTTGAGACAAATCCACGAAAAAGGATTTTTTTTGTTTTTTCTTTATTTGGTGTATCTCTTTGTTTTACAGTAGGTTAGCTAAATTATTTAATCTTACAATTCGCTGGCATATTTATTGTATACATATAAGTTCAGACGGGATGTGAAGCAAAGCAACTTGCCCAGCCTCTCCCCTTTCTTTTGCGGTAAAGAACTCGAGCCCCCTCTCAGTTCTTTACCGTTTTTTATTATGAAAATAAAATTGCGAAATTAAATTTAATGTAATTTACAATGATACTATAATTATATAGATTTATCAACCATTTCAATCAATCCAGTAGAGAATTCTTCCACAGTGCTCACACGTTATAATTTTCTCATCACTTCTCCCGGGGCCTAAATAAGATGTGGGCAGTTTTGCAAAACAGCCAAGACAGGTATTATTTTTAACCGGTGCAATTGAATGTTTATATCTCATACTTAATCTGTCGTATGCTCTCAAATATCTATTATCTATTTTTTTTGCAAGGTCTTCCAAAGCATCCTTCAGTTCCTGCATACCTTTTGTAGAAAATCCAAGACTTTCTTTCTCTTCTTCTGCTTCTTTGAGCATAATATTCATGTCCTGGTATAATACTAAAAGCTCAAGCTGACTCTTCTCCATTTCGCTACCCCTGAATAATCTCCATAAAATCAGTATAATTTTCCGTCTTAAGCAGGTTTTTCCTGTTTTTATTATCTTTTACTATTTCAACAATCTTGCCAAGTAATGGTAAATATTGATTAATCTTTTCCTGAGGCGGTGCAACTATTAAGAAGAAAAGTTTTACTTTTTTCTTATCAATAGCATTATAATCAATACCTTTTTGTGAAATACCTACAACAACGCATATTTGTGATATTGCCAGCGTTCTGCAGTGAGGAAGTGCAACATTCTTGCCAATGCCTGTACTGCCAAGTGTTTCTCTTTTTAACAGTGTTTCAAGAAGAACATGCTTATTCCTGATCTTACCGGTATCAATAAGAGGCTTTACAAGTTCTTCCAAAATATCTTTTTTCGTCTCCCCCTGAAGGTCAAAAATAAAACATTCAGGACGGAAAAATTCCAAGAGTTCTTCTCCATTCATATCTGCTCCATGATTAAAATCTATACATATTTTTTAAACCGCTTTTGTTTCATAATATCGACTAATTTCTTAACATCTTCTGATCTATCTCTCTTGCAAACAAGAACAGCATCTCCACTGCGAACAACAATTAAGTTATCTACACCAAGGACAGCAGTAACACCATCTGATGAGTACACATATGAATCCTTTGAATCATGAATTACTACATCACCATTACGTACATTACCTTCGGAATCTTTTTGGCTTAAACGATAAACCTGCTCCCAGCTGCCAAGATCACTCCAGCCGAAATCTCCCTCCACAAGATACACATTTGCAGCTTTTTCCATGATTCCATAATCTATTGAAATACTCTTTATTTGCTTGTAAACTCTTTTTAATACATCATCATATTTATTAGTACCAATATATTTTCCTATCTCCTCAAGTCCGTCATAAACCTCAGGAAGAAATTCCTTAAAAGCTTGCAGAATCGTTTGAACCTTGAAAATAAAAACACCGCTATTCCAATAAAAATCACCGCTTTTCAAAAAACGTTTTGCAGTAGCAAGATTTGGTTTCTCAGCAAAAGTTTTAACATTATATGCTTTTATTACACCCTTATTGTCCAGATCCTCGCCAATTTGGATATATCCGTATCCGGTTGCAGGCATATCAGGTTTAATTCCCAGAGTTACAAGCCCTTCTTTTTCTCTTGCTATTTCAATTCCCTTTTTTATGACTTTTCCAAATTTTTCAGTATTTACTACAAGATGATCAGCAGGAGAAACAACCATAACACCATCAGGATTTTCTTTTTTTATAAATTGTGCAGCAAGGCCTATACATGGCGCAGTGTTTTTTCCAGCAGGTTCATAAATCTTATTTTCCCCTGGAATTTTTGTGCAAATTTCAGCAAAATTTTCTTGTTGATCCTCTCTTGAAATAATGAAAATATTTTCAGGAGGTATTACTTGCTCAATACGGTCTATTGTTTGCTTTATAAGTGACTTCTTCCCGATAATAGTTAAAAATTGTTTTGATTTCTTGGATCTACTTCTCGGCCAAAAACGTGTTCCTGAACCGCCTGCCATAATTACACCATACATAGGCACTACCTTTTTCTATGTTTGAAAACAAAAAAAAGCCCTGTGTTCCATTGCTTTAAGCAATTTACAGGGCATTTATTCTACAATGCAAAATTGAATTTCCATACTTTTCATGTCACAAAAATAAGCAATATTTAATTCAAAATCAAGTTGTTTAAAATTATTTGAAAATAAAAACACAAATAAACAATAAAGGTATAAATATTATTTAATATCGTTCATTAATTTAATAAAAATTTCATTTGCCTGCTTCTTTAAAGCATCAGAAGATCCATTATTTGTGACTGAATAATCTGCAGCCTCTAATTTTGCTGTTTGTTCTGTCTGTGCAGAAATAATTGCTGAAATACGATCCTCTGGCCAGCCCTTGTATTTTCGCAATCTATGAATCCTGGTTCTGATTGGAGAGTCTATCACAATAATTAAATCAAATAAATCAGCAGCTTTTGCTTCAAAAAGAACAGCCATATCTACAACAAGCAAGCCCTTCCCGTTTTCCCGAAAATTTTCAACTGAAGTTTTTAAATTACAGATTAATTCCGGCCATACAATTTTATTTAATTTTTTAAAATTTTCATTGCCTTTTAAAACAATTTCAGAAAGATGTTTACTGTTAATTTTCCCCGACAAATCAAATATCTTATCTCCGAATTCTGATCGCAGAGAATTTCTTATGGAATCAGATTTATTCATTAACTGCTTTGCAAAATTATCCACATCAATTACAGCAGCTCCCAAATCTTGTAAAAATTTACAAAACAGACTTTTCCCTGTACCTGTACCGCCTGTTATTCCTGCAATAATTGTATTTTTATCTGACATTTAAGTCGGGCCTTTTATTCGATAATTTAACTAAAAATAAACAATTAACATTAAAATATCAATATTTCCCTTGAAATTAATAAAATTTTTCGACATTTTATTCCCAATAATACTTAAATACTTAACATTGAGGATAGAAAATGACAAATCAAGCAAATACTATTCCGGAGCTGCTATCGAACAGCTTTAGTATTTATAAAAATCTGCCTTCAATATCATTTGCAGGAGAGGAGCCGCTTTTATATAAAGAACTGCAGGACAAAATTATGGAGATATCTCACCTGCTCTTAAAAAATGGCATAAAAAAGGGAGATAAAATAGCCATACTCGGGGACAACAGCCCCAATTGGGTTATTTCATATTTATCAATAGTTTTTACAGGAGCTGTTGCTGTTCCTATTCTGCCGGGATTTACAGATACGGATACTCACCATGTTCTAAGGAATTCCGATTCTGTTGCTGTCTTTGTTTCTCAAAAGCATGCAAACAAAATTGAGGATATAAATATTCCAAATTTATTTACGCAAATCTCTCTTGAAGATTTTTCAGTTTCCGAGCTGCATAAACCCATCAAATCAAATTATCATGATTTTGTAAAATCTCTTTCAAAAAAACTTGGGAAAGATGCTTCTGCTGCAGAAATTGTAAATGCTTCTGAAAAACCGAATGCTGAAAATCTCGCTGCAATAATATATACATCAGGAACAACTGGCAATTCAAAAGGCGTTATGCTTACCCATAAAAACATAGTTAGCGATGTTTTAAACAGCCTTAAAAAATTTCCACTTACTTCAAACGACAGATTTTTATCAATACTCCCTCTGTCTCATACATTCGAAGCAACCGGCGGAATGCTTTGCCCTCTTACCATGGGAGTATCAATCTATTACATGAGAGGGCTTCCTACTCCACAAAAACTGCTTGATTCAATGAAAGCTGTGAAACCTACAGGCGTTTTAACAGTACCTCTTGTAATTGATAAAATTTATAGGAAAAAAATACTTCCCAAAATTGAATCCAGCTCTCTTCTCAGGATCGCTTACAAAATACCTGTTACAAGAAAACTTATTAACAAAAAAGCAGGGGCGCAGCTTATCACCTCTTTTGGAGGCGCTTTAAGATTTTTTATGTTCGGAGGTGCTGCTCTTAATTCTGATGTTGAAATTTTCCTTAGAGATGCAGATATCAGCTATTCAACCGGATACGGAATGACTGAAACATCACCAATAATGACTATAAACCCCTTTGGAAAGGTTAAAATGGGTTCATGCGGTCAGGTTATACCGGGTGTTGAAATGAAAATTCATAAGCCGGATCCCAAGACAGGCATTGGTGAAATTATAGTAAGAAGCCCGATTGTTATGAAGGGATATTATAAAAACAAAGAAGCCACTGAAAAAGTTTTTATTGAAGACGGTTGGATGAAAACCGGAGATATCGGTTATTTTGACAAACATGGCTATCTTTTTATTAAGGGGAGATCAAAAAACGTTATAGTAGGCCCTTCAGGAGAAAATATTTATCCTGAAAATATTGAATTATTACTTTCTCAAAATCAATTTATACAACAAGCTGTTGTTTATGAATCAGAAGGTTTAATACACGCACTTGTATATCCTGATTATGATGCTGTTGACAATGCAATTACCGAAGAAAATGAAAACAGTTCAGAATCCATAAAAGAATCAATTTTGGAACAAGTCCGGCTTGATATTAATGAACAATTACCTTCATTCTCAAAAATCAATAAAATAAAAGAGCACCAGGAACCATTTAAAATGACACCTACAAATAAGATAAAGCGGTATTTGTATATTTCAAGCTAATCTATTTCAAACAATTATTTTTTAGTGTAAAAAATTAAGGCAGGGTTTAAACAAAAATATTTATCCCTGCCTTTATCTTTTAATAATCGAAAATATTAATTACCCAGCTGGGAATTCAATTTTTCCTTCTCTTTTATCGAATTTCTAATTCTTGTCAGAGCCTGCATGTACAATTTTTTAGACTCAAGTTTAACAGCAGCTTTAAATGCTTTTTCAGCTCTTGTAAGATCGCCTTCCACTTCAAAAGCAAGACCAAGATCATAAAAAGCAGCCGGTTCTTCAGGCATATCCTTCACTGCCTGTATCCATGCTTCTTTTGCTTCAGGCCATAAACCGGATTCAGCATATTTACGTCCAACATCAATATTGCCTTCACCTGATTCAATAACCCTCCGCTCAGATACATAATAAGGTGCAATTTTATGGGCAAAAATACTGCAAATTTCTTTGGAAAGATTGTTTAAAATCTCCCCTTTCGGCTTCAAAGTATTATTATTACTAAAAGAGGAAAAGATCGATCTTTTCTCTTTACTGCTGTCATAACTCCTGGAATCGCTGTAAGCTGCTAAAAGCCGTCCAGTTTTCACATTCACAACTCTGTAATTAATAGCAACAGTACCCCGACGTACCCAGTAAGATTTGTCTACCCATACGTCCTCGACAATCTCTTTCTTTACTCTTTTAACAGTGCCGGATTTTTTATCTTTTTCCTCAACCCACTGGTATTTACCTGTATGTTTCTTTTCTTTAACTTTCCGCGTAATCTTTTTATCAGGTTCAATCTCATAGGTAGTTACATCACCGAAAACAAGAGCATCCACTCCTAAAAGAGCACCTGCCTGGATTGCACTCTGATCATCAACTATACCTGACATTGCCATATTTTGTTCTTCAAGAATTCTGCTGATTTTTTCTCTTTCTAAAATTTCATAATACCCGGTTTCAAGAAGCATTGACTGCATTAGAGTTGCAATCTGGCTCCCGGAATGTCCGACACCATGGAAATCCACGACACCAATCTTGTGAACTCCAGGCATACTTATAGCTGCTGGTTTTAAAACTTTTATTGAAATGCTGGATGTAGAAGCGCATGACATAAAAAGCAAAACCAACAAAAGTATAGCAGCCCCTTTTAACGTTGTCTTCATTTAGTCTCCTCCCTTTCATATATTTGTAAACATTAAATATAAACAAACTTGGAAAATTTGCAAGTATAAAATTTTTTAATCATTAATGGAAAATGGGAAACCCGTTGTAGAAATGTTAAAAACACTTCATCCCTGTCTCTTCCGTGCCCCCTCGGCAGATTCGGCGAGAAGTTCAGGATAGACTCCGAATGAAGAATGATAACTTCAATAAAAACAGACGTCAATCAAGCGAGATTCATAATACAAATCATATTTTCAAACAGCTTCAAAATTTGTAAATAAAAAATAGTTCTGGATATTTTGCTCCGTCTATTTTATCTTTAAAAAACTTAAAAAAATATGGAGAAATTTATGAAAAATGAACAAATCAAGAAGAAGGGTGGTAAATCTTTCTCTCCAATGTTCTGGCTGGTTATCATGTTTGAATTCTTCGAGCGTGGTTCCTACTACGGAATAATGAGTTTTCTTTCAGTCTATTTTGTAAATGTACTTCACTTTCCAAAGGAGAGTGTGGGTGTTATAAAAGGAGTTATTCAGCCTCTTTTATATTTTCTTCCTATTATTTCAGGTGCACTCGCAGACCGTTTTGGCTACCGAAAACTTTTCATGACTGCATTCAGCCTTCTGGGAATAGGATATTTCTTTACAAGCCAGGCAACAAGCTACGGCGCTGTGTTTACTGCACTTGTTGTAATGGGATTCGGCGCAGGTACATTCAAACCATTGATATCCGGCGTAATTGCAAAAGTTACTGACAAAGAAAACAGCACTGTCGGATTCGGCATCTACTACTGGTCCATAAATATCGGCGCATTTCTCTTTCCTCTGGTTCTGGTACCATACCTTAAGGCACTGAATCCTGCTTATGTAATTATAGCATCGGCAATCTGTACTGCTTCAATGCTGATTCCCACAATCTTCTTTTTTAAAGACCCTACTTTAAAAGAGCGTGTGGAAAAACGGGAACAGATGTCATTAATTCAAACGCTCGCACATGCGTTTGAAATTATATATTCTCCGATCGTGCTATTATTCCATCAAATGAGGCATTCTGTAATTAAAAGAGTCATCTGGTCCATAGTCCTTGGAATCCTGGCAGCTTATTCAATACACAGCTATATTAACCGGCCTCAGGTTGATATTAAGCTCAATAAGATCGGTATTAAACATCAGGATAGTATATTAATCTTCCAGGTTGACAGAAATATGCTTGGCCGGGAAAACTATTCCATCGATACTTCAGATTCAACAAAAACATATCTGACAATATTCAAACCTGCTTACATTGACAAGTTCGGAAACGAAATTATACAGAAAATCCATGCAATAAACGGATTTGAGTCAACCTCAATCAAAAACCTGAATTCTTGGATAGCAAGGTCGGATGAAAAAATTAATCTGATTTTTACACACAATAATGAGATTAATGCAAATTTTCAAATTGATAAAATAAATGACAATTACTTTCGCGTTTCAATTAATAATAAAAATAATTATGCTGAATATCGTGAGGATTTATTTTCATCTCTTTTAAAATATCCTATCCTTGCAGGATTAACAATAAAAAATTGTGATTCATTTTTTCAGGCTACACAGAGAAGGCCGTTTTTTCTTCTCTTTGTAATAGTTCTCATATTATCAGCTCTTGCTATTTCTGTTACACATTTTAACGGAAAAGGAAAATCAAAAAAATCAGCTGCAATTACGCCTATTATGTTTTTTATAATTGGCGTTCTTTTATGGCTCATTCCAGGGCTGTCGGTTTTAAGCAGGATCATCTCTTTTGTTATCTACGCCTCTGTAACATCCCTTTTCATCATTGATAAATCCAATCCTGCAGAATTCGGAAATCATGCAAAATTTCTGCTTATGATCTTCCTTTATTCGGGTTTCTGGGTTGTCTATTTCCAGATGTTTGATTCTGTACTCTGGTATGTTCAGGCTTATGTTGATGCATCTTCGTTGAATGGTGCAATAAACGGTTTTCTTGGTAAGCTTGGAATTCACATTAACTGGTTTTTTGATGTTGAACATGTTACAGTTATGAATGCCGGAACAATTATTCTTCTTCAACTCTTCATTTCTTCCATTGTCAAGAAAACAAAAGCACTTCCGACAATGATGTTCGGCATCGGGCTTGGAACAATTGGGATGCTTATTCTTGCTGCAAATACCAATATATGGATATTTCTCGCCGGTATTTCCATATTTTCAATCGGAGAGATGACAGCACATCCTAAATTCTTCAGCTACGTAGGGCTTATTGCTCCTAAAGATAAAAAAGCTATGTATATGGGATATCTTTTTCTATACGGAGTTTTCGGGAGCTCAATCGGAGGCGTTCTCGGAGCAAAACTCTACGTACATTTTGTGGATAATCTGAACCAGCCCAGAACTTTATGGCTTATTTTCAGCAGTATCGGTGTTTTTACAATTATTGCTCTCGCTCTTTACAATAAATTTCTTGCACCGAAGAGTGATTGAAATATAAGATAAAATAGGAAACATATTAAAAGGGCTGTAACTGAAATTTTTATCTCAATAAAACAGCCCTTTTATAAATTCACAACAGCTGTCAAAACATCATTCGTAACGCAGCGCATCTACAGGATCTAAGTTTGCAGCTTGCCTCGCAGGCCTTAAACCTGCGAGAAGCCCGATTAAAGTCAGAATAATAACAGTAACAAAAACAACATTATTTGATAAGATTGGCCGGAAAAGAAGCTGAGATACCTCATCCTGTGCAGGTATCTTCCATATAAGAAATATAATCCCTTTTGCAAGAAATATACCCGTTGTACCCCCTGTTATAGAAATCAGCAGAGATTCGAATATAAACTGAAACATAATATGGATTTTTTTTGCACCTATTGCCCGTTTGATCCCAATCTCTTTTGTTCTCTCCCTTACAACAACATGCATAATATTGGCAACTCCTACGCCTGCAATAATCAGAGTCATGGTACCAACAATAGTAAGGAATAAATTAAAACCCAAAAATATTTTATCAGTTATTTCAAGAGCTTCATTCATGTCCCATATATCCAAAGCTTTTTCGTCTTCAGGGTCAAAATTGTATTTTCTTGCAAAAGAATTTCTGATTTCTTTTACAAGTGATTTTGATTTATTTGGATTTTTAGCTACAACCAAAATATTCCTTAAGTATTTATTACCATAAATGCTTTGAAATGTAGTATTTGGAATAATTGCTCTTCTATCATCAGGGCCATTACTCATGGAAGATTGTAATTTCTTCGGCATAATTCCTATAATTGTAAAAGGCAGTCCGTCAATATTAATTTTTCTTCCAAGAGGTTCTTTATTACCGAGCACTTCTTTGGCAATCACACTTCCCAGAAAAACAACTCTTCTCCTCTCTGCGACATCTTTTGCATCAATAAATCTGCCTCCGAGGCCCGGATACATTCTGCGCATTATTCCAAATGATGGTTCAACACCCTCCATATAAGTTCTGACAATTTTATCTTGATATTTCAAATGTATGTACTTTCCGAAATCGGCACTTATAAATTTTACTCCCGGAGTTTTTAAAATTAAATCTTTATCGGTCATTACCATTCTTACGGGCCTTCCAATCGGGAGCCCGTTAAATTTTTTTGATGTCTGGCCTCCGTAAATCTTAATTGTACGCTCACCGGCATTAAGCAGGCTTTCACTCATCCTGAAATCCAGGCCCTTGCCGAAAGCCATTAATAGAACAACAGCAAGAGTTCCCCATGTTATGGCAATTGTTGTAAGGAATGCTCTGACTTTCTGTTTTTTTACATCTATTAAAAACTCTCTTATTAAAATGATAAAATTCATCTATACTCCAAAAGAATTTTTCCCTAATATCTTATACAGTCAACGACATTAAGATTGGCAGCTCTTCGTGCAGGGAAATATCCTGCTGAAAAGCCTATGGCTGCAAGTACGGTTATTGAAATAATTGCCACTGCAGGAGAGAATTCCGGTGTGCCGACATACTCCTGGATTGGCAGCAATCCCACTAATCTGATAATTATAAGAGAAATAACAAGCCCGATTAAAGCTCCTACGCCAATGATTACAAATGATTCAAGAATAAACTGCCTTAAAATAATAACTTTACGTGCACCAATTGATCTTTTAATTCCAATCTCTCTTGTTCTCTCTTCAACCACAACATACATAATATTTGCAAGGCCGATTCCTCCGACAATCAGGGTAATTACTCCGATAATCCCAAGGAAAATATTCATCCCGAGGGAGAAAGATCCTACAAATTTATCCATTTCTGTTGTATCCCAAATCGAAAGAGCCTCTTTATCGTCAGGATTAAATTTATACTTTTTGCCGAGAACTTGATAAATTCTCTTCTGCGCTTTTTCCGAATCTTTCGGGGTTCCTACTTTAAACACAAAATCATCAACATTTTTTTCACCGTACATTGCCGTAAATGTTGAAGAGGGAATAAATGCCCTGTTTTCATCTCTGGAATTGTAAGATGAATTTTGTGTCTTCTTTTTTAGAACCCCAATAACTCTGAAAGGCGTATTCCCGATGAATACATATTTACCAACCGCATTTTCATCTTTTCCTAAAATAAAATCTTTTAGTTTGTTGCCAAGAAAAACAACCCTTCTCCTATTCTCAAAATCCGGGTCATTAATCCATCTCCCTCCCGGTTCGGGGAAAACATTTCTCATTTCTCCGTATTCCGGTATAATCCCCGTCAGGTTTACCGATTGTTTTTTATCTTTAAATCTGATATATGTGCCCCACCTGCTGAATTCAGGGCTTGCAAGAGATATCTCAGAAATAACATTTTTTAAAATAAGAACATCGTCGGCTGTAACAGGAATGGAACGGCCTATCCCATATCCCTTGTATGGCAGAGCTGTTCTTCCGGGCCATACAAGTACTATGCTTTCACCGATTCCGTGCATGTTTTTGCTCATGGATTTCTTAACACCTACACCAAAAGATAACAGAACTATTATTGTAATCGTACCCCAGATAATGCCGAACATTGTCATAAAGGTTCGGGATTTGTACTGTCTTAAGTAGAAAAAAATCTCTTTGATATTGTTTAACAAGCTTTCCATATCTAAGCAGTTTACCTTGTATTTATATAATCTCTTTTGTCTCTTTTTCCAGTACTTCCTGATCCTTGATTAGACCTGACTTAATCTCTATTAAAATTGCATCACTCAAACCTGTTTCAATGTATCTCTCTTCAAAACCATCTGTATCTTTTGGAATTCTTACGAAGGCTGAATCATTTCTGAAATAGACCACTCTCTCGGGAAGTGTGAGAATGTTCTGTTTTTTTGTAATAATTATTGTCGCATTTGCGGAAAAACCTGCTCTTAACATTGCACCCCTAGTACTGTCAATAACAATCTCTACCGGAAAAACAGTAGAATTGCCGTCTTTGTGAGCTTTTAGAGAAATAAGAGATACATGACCTGCTACATTCTTTCCGGGAAGTGCTCCAATTTGAAGTTCGGCATTCAGCCCTTCTTTTATTTTTCCGACATCAATTTCATCAACAGTCCCCTTGAAAAGAAGTTTTGTCATATCAGCCATTCTGAGAAGTTCGGTTCCTGCCTGATATGATGTCAAAGGCACTACAGGGTCTCCCACATTTACTTTTTTTTCAAGAATGAAACCTGTTATAGGAGATTTAATTACCGAATCAATAATTTTATTTGCAAGAGTAACTTTGCCTTTTTCCAGAAGCTCCAGCTGTTCAGATGCTATTTTATAATCCAAAAGTGCTTCATTGTAATCTTTCTGCAGGGTTTCCATATCGTAATCTGAAATCAAATTATCTTTTTTCAGCTCTTTATTACGATCCAGCTCATGCTTTAATGCACCGAGAGCAATATTTTTCATTTCAACATTACGTTTGGCCTGGACAAGTTCCAATGGTGTCGGATTCGGTTTTATCTCAAGAAGCGGAGAACCGCTCTTTACAAAATCCCCGACTTTAACATACAATTTTCCTACTACACCGGACATTTTTGATTTAACCGCCACCTCGTTCACAGGCTCTATTGAGCCTACTGCAAGAGCCTTTTCTGTAATTGTATTTATTTCAGCCTTTACTACTTTTCGGTCAGAATTATTTTTATTTTTTCCTGATACAAATACAATTACAAATATCATTATAATGATGACAATTATACCAAGAACCACAAGGTTCTTTTTCCTCAATTTCATCTCTATCTCCTTCAATATTTTCTTCAGTTGGAAGAGAACTCATATTAAAATACGCAGGAGGGTACAAATAGTTACAATTATAATAAATTTATTTTTTCAGGAAATAAATCAAAAAAGCTGCATTATAAGTAGCCATTATGTCATCACGCTGAATACACACAATGACTAAAGCAGACTTTTAATACAACTTTTTTAAAATTATATAAGTATATGTTTTTTTAATAAAGAGGAATAAATCTATAATGGTATTCCTTCTTCAGGCTATCTACAACAGCTTCTTTTTCTTTTTGCCATCTTTTCAGATAAATTTCTCTTTTTATTGTATCCTTTACTTTATCATAAGACTGCAATCCGGCTTTTTTCTTAAGTACCTTTAAAATATGGAATCCATAAGATGTGCGAAATACTCCGCTGATTTTACCTACAGGCGTTGCAAAAGCTGCAGAATCAAATGATGCTTCAGTACTGCCTTTTCTGATATTTTCCATTAAGCCGCCATTCTCTCTCGTGTTTGCATCTTCCGAATATCTTTTTGCAAGAACTGCAAAATCAACACCCTTTTTAGCCATTTTTAATACAGTTCCGATGATTCTCCTTTTCAAATCAATACTATGTTTTTCTCTGTTTCCTGTAGCAGCCATAATCTGGCGCAAAGTAACAGTAGTATCCTGGTTGTAATAATTTTTAATATCATTCTCAGTAACAGCAATCTTTGGATTTATAATTTTTTTCAGATATTTATCTGCAAACAGGCTGTTCTTAACATCTTCTGCAATGTATTCCTTATCCATACCGTTTTCTCTCAGCGTCATATTGAACTTTGTTTCTCCGCCATAATTTTTAAAAATTTCAGACATAGCAGTATCAACCTCAGAATCCGAAATTTCTATTCCGCTCTTTTTTGCAGAATATACAAGAAGTTTTTTCTCAGCAAGGTTCTTTGCCATTCCTTCAACAATATTTTTTACTTTGTTACGGTGGAATCTCAGCAGCTTTTTAATAAATTCATCAGGGCTGTAATTTATTACCTGGACAATTTCTCCTGTTGTTATATTGAAAATATTCGTTGAGATAATAACATTATTTTCTTCGGGATTTAATTGAGGGGTAATTGCCGAAAGATCTGCTGCAAGATTATAGGCTCTGGTACCTTTCTTCAGTTTTACCTGTTCCGGTTTTTTGCTGCACAATGTGAACATAGAAATAATCAATGCAAAAATTAAAAATCGTTTCATAGCACTTTCCCCTATAGATATTTATGTCCAAAATTTCTCAATTGCTTTAATTGTATTTAAAAATAAGGAAATTTTATTCCCATGCAACAAAATAAAAATTTACTTTTAATGAAATAAATATTGATTGTACTTGCTATGCAACTATTTATCCATTAATCCGTCTTTAATTAAGAAGCTGGCATAATTTAAAACGGAGGCCCTCTATGAAAATATTTTGGATATTCTTAACAGTTCTTCCTGTATTACTCCTTGCACAAAATCATGACAAAATTATAAACATCCAAAAAACTGAAACAGTACCTGTAGTTGACGGTATTATTGACGCTTGTTGGGACAAAGCAGACTCTGCAACAAATTTCTTTCAGCTTAGCCCATATTATGGTAAAAAACCCAGTCACAGAACTGTAGCCAAATTGCTGACAACAAAAGAGAGTCTATACTGTTTAATGATTTGTTATGAAAACAAAAAAAATATTCAGGCTTTTAAAGGCAGTCTGGATAATATCAGCGGTGATATTGTATCTCTGATGCTTGATACATTCGGAAACGGCCGTACAGGGTATAAATTTGCAGTATCTGCATCAGGAGTACGCAGCGACTGCCGCTTGATTGATGACGCCCGAAACAGAGACTATTCATGGGACGGCATCTGGTTTGCTGACACACGCATTTATGATTGGGGTTATGTAGTTGAAATGGAAATTCCGTATAAATCTTTACAGTATAATGATCAGCTTTTAACATGGGGGCTGGACTTTGATCGTTACATTGCAAGCACTAAAGAAGACCTCTACTGGTGTTCGTACAAAGAGAGTGAAGGGCTTAGAATATCCAAATTCGGAAAACTATTTTTTAACGGCTTTAAACCTGCTGTACGCGGTATGCATCTGGAACTCTACCCTGTAGGGATTGCAAAGGCTGAACAGCAGGAAGACGGTTCCAAAAATTTCAAACCTAACGCTGGATTCGATATAATGTATAATCCTTCACCAAAACTCACTTTTCAAGGCACTATTAATCCGGATTTTGCCCAAATTGAAGCTGACCCATTTGAATTTAATATAAGCCGCTATGAGACTTATTACAGTGAACGGCGTCCTTTCTTTACAGAAGGAAATGAAATCTTTATAGCTTCAGGCAGACAGCGCAATATGGGATTCTATCGGCCGCTTGAGCTATTCTACTCACGCCGCATTGGCCGCAAACTACCTGATGGCAGTGAAGTACCGCTTTGGGCCGGAGTAAAAACATTCGGCCGTATAAAAGAGTGGGAATACGGTAGTTTTATGGCTGTGACAGGTGAAAAAGAATACACTGTTGATGATGAAACATACATAGAAGAACGCGGCGTTTTTGGATCTGCTAGACTAAAAAAGCAGATAATGGGCAACTCTTCTATTGGTATGCTTTTTGTCGGTAAACACACCTCTTCTGGAGATAATGGGGTTATTGATATTGATGGCGCCTTCAGGGGGTCTAACTGGCAGCTTGCATATCAGGTTGCCCGCTCGTACAGGGATGACCAAGGCGATTTTGCAGGATCTGCTGGTTACACTATGATTAGTAGCAAAGCCATCATTGGTTTACGGGGCCGCTTTATAGGCAATAATTTTGATATTGATGATGTTGGTTATGTACCATGGCGTGGAACAGCTCAGATTGTTGGTTTGGGTGGTCCGCGCTGGTATTTTAAAAAAGGATATATCAGAGCAATTCTATTTTATGCCGGCCCGATTCTTAACTATGAAAAAATTGATGAATTTACGGATTACGGCGGACTTGTTGGATTCAATATGCAGTTCCGCAACAACTGGGGATTTGAAATTAATACGGATTACTCCAAATCAAAAGAACTTGACAAAATTTTTAATTCATTCTCTGTTAATACTTCCTGCTGGGTGAATATTGATCCGCGCTGGCATGCAAATTTTAATGGAGGTTATTCAAAAACATACAACTTCTCTCGTGATTATCTGGCATTCTACTCATGGGTAAACGGTTTTTTCAGCTGGAGGATCAACAGAAATCTACAGCTCGGCACAACTGCCAGCGTCTTTATCGAGGGAAATCCGGCCGGTAATGTAGAAGAAGTCACTTATAATTCAAGACCATTTCTCTCTTTTACACCTATGAACAATATGAATATTCGTGCCTATCTCGATAATGTTCTTTTGCGTTCCAGTAATAGAATTGAGCAGATCATCGGAGGGTTGCTGTTCTCTTATAATTTTTCTCCAAAAAGCTGGATTTACATGGCAATTAATGAGGTGCAGTACAGGCCAGAAGAGATTCTTAAAATCCGGGACCGCACTGCTGTATTTAAATTAAAATATCTCTACTACATGTAATTTCAAAGGGGCTGCCTGACCTGAGTAACTGTCTGTGCAGCCCCGTTCTATCTATTAAAATCCCATTTGTTCTATCAATAGTAACAAATTAAAAAAACTGGTTCTTCAGGGGAAGAGTTGGAAACTTTTAAGATGTTATATAATATACAAAATCTGTTTTTAAACCGGCATCTGGAAATTTACGTTAAAAAAATGTTAAAAAACGAACGCCCGGAAGGGCAAACTGTTTGAGCCCGGCTATTCAATTAAAAAATATAATAGTAAAGCCGGGGGAGTTTTTGCCCTTCAGAGAGTTTTTTAGCATTTTTAGGAAATTTCCAGCAGCCGGCGTTTTTTGGGCACTTTTTTTGAAAAAAGTGCCTTCAAGTAATTTCAATAAGATCACAAGGTTAAACTTGAGACAAAAACTATTCCCTAATATTAAACACAAAGATCGACATTAATAAAGAAAAGGAGCGGTTTAGGCCTTTTCCTGCAGCAATATAATAAGACTGATAAACGAAAATGTTAATAATGCAGGTATTTTAAAAAAAGTTTTTGAATGAAAATTACCCAAATACTTCCAACTAAAACTCGGAAGAACCAAAAAACTAAACAATTCTTCTTTAAAAATATATTATCAAATTTATCTAATAATCAAAGGTAATGTCAGAGGAGGAAGATTCATTCTAGCCATAGTATTAAAGACAAATTCTCTAAAGAAAGGATAAGTTGTCAATGGTAGAGAGATGTTCTTATAAATATCAAAAAACTCTTCATTAAAATTAAAATTAGTACTGAACATCAACTGAAATGTAGCTGACACTTTAAAAATTAATTCATTAGTATCCGAACTTTTAACATTTAAAGTGTATACATGATTTATTACAACAACATCTTCCAAAGTTTCAGTAATTTTTACCCTATGTTTGATATTAACAATTCCTGAAACGTTTTCAGTACTATTTAACACGCAATCAGATTTGATTAATCTTATACTATCAAGACTTAATTCCTTTAATAGTTTTCTATACTGATCCGGCTCCATTTCCATTTTAACTTTCTTAGCCAAAATTACTCCTTATAATTTATTATCATGTTGCATATTTTTTCATTCTATCTTTACCGGGCAAATTCTCATTTGTAAATACATTTTCAGTAAATCGTCTGTATTTAGGCGGCACGTTGTTAATATCAAACTTTTCTATATTTAATCTTTCCATACCGGTTCTTATTTGTCTTGTATTCAGCAGAACCATGTCCATTTTATTACTTAACATATTAGCTATCTTTATAAAATTATATTTTTCAGCATATCCGCTTAAAAGATTTGAGACATACGAATTTAAACTTATTTCGTTGTCCTCTGCTTGTTCAGTCAATTTTGCATGCAAAATTTTCGGAATTCTTAAAAGAAATTTTCCGCTGAAATTTATATTTTTCTCAGTATCATGAACCTTTGGCAAAGGTATTTTTATACCCCTTCTTATATGATCCTCAAAATAATTTCTTTTTATATTCTCAAGTTCTTCTACTGCTTCGCTTATTGTATTGCCTGTTCCGAGAAACGCACCGCTTCCAAGTTCCGGAATATATGCAACATAATAGCTATCTTCATCCTCATTAACATAATCAATCTTAATTGAATAATGAAGATTCAAATAATAATCCAGCAATTCTTTCTTATTCATCATAAATTTCCCTGATAAAATTGTAAGCTTCAAATATGTGTTTTAAATAAATTTTTTTACATTTTCTGTTTTTCATGCAAACAGTATATTCACCGGCATAATTACAGTTAAGGTGTTCATAATAATCTTTAAGCAAATCATGTGCCAGTATCCAGTGAGAACCTTTGCCTGCTTTTCTGAAAGTAAATCCGTAATTATCACTCAGATAGCTACAGAGCTTAACTACTTGATTCCATTCAAGTTGAGATGGTATTCCGTGATTTTCCCAAAATGAAAA